>CAZMBU010000205.1:0-2201 GCA_964564565.1 uncultured Dehalococcoidia bacterium
AGTTTAGGAGATTTGGTAATCAAATTATCTCTTGGAATGTATATATATTCAATTTTTGCTATTTCTATAGGAATTAAATATCAGGATTTGAAATTTATATATAGCGCAAGATTGGCTTCTTATTTTGGAACTTTTTTACTGTTATTTTCTACAATTACTTTAGTTCTAGGGTTTGTTAACCATGATTACAGCATACAATATGTTGCTGATCATAGTAGCAATACAATGCCTTATATATATACATGGATTGCATTTTATTCTGGCAATGAGGGATCTTTATTATTTATATGTACATGTTTATCAATACTTCTGTTTTTATTTATACAAAACAAAAAATTAAATGATAATTCAATTAACTTTTCGCACCTATTTATATTACTGTTTCAAATATTTTTACTTATAAGTACTTCAATTTTGGCAAATCCTTTTACAGAAGCTCCCAATATAGTTCAAGACGGGCAGGGGATAAATCCTTTGTTATTACATTTTGGTATGTTTGTTCATCCTCCAGTACAGATGTTAGGTTTAACTGCTGTTGTTATTCCTTTTTCAATTGCAATTGGTTCTTTATGTGCAAAAAATGAAAATTTGAATATAAATTTATTGAGAGTATGGGCTTTGGTTACTTGGATTATATTAACAATTGGTCTAGCTCTGGGGAGTTGGTGGGCTTATACAATTTTAGGATGGGGAGGATATTGGGCTTGGGATCCAGTAGAAAATTCATCTCTTATGCCATGGTTGTTAATGACAGCTTTTATACATTCAATAATGGTTCAGAAAAAAAGGAATATGTTTAAAGGATGGAATTTGTTTTTAATAATATTTGCCTTTTTTATGGCTCAGATGGGTATGTTTATTAATAGAGGAGGTCCGGTTCCTTCTGTTCATTCTTTTGGATCATCTTCTTTAGGTTGGACATTTTTACTTTTTATGTTTGTTTCAACTATCTTTTCATTTTTGTTTTTTATATATAGATACAGATCTTTAGCATCAGTAAACTATGTGCAATCTGTGTTATCTCGAGAATCGTTAATTCTTGTTCAAAATGTGCTATTTCTTTCGGTTGCAATTATTACTTTAATGGGTACAATTTATCCTGTTTTCACTAAATCAATAGAAGATGAACAAATTTATGTTGGTAGAGAATTTTATGATTTGGTAAATGCACCTATTTTGCTTTTGATTATGATTATTCTTAGCATTGCACCATTTGTTCCATGGAAGAATTCAAACATTTCATCTTATATTAATAAAAAAATAATTATTTTTGTTATCGCTGTTCTACTTGCTGTATTAAATAGCTGGATAATATCAGGGCATTATTGGGTAACTATATCATTTGTTGTTTTGTATTTTTCAAGTATACAGATTTTAATTGAATTCTATAAAATCTTGAAAGCATCGTTCAATAAATTCAAAAGTTTACGTAATTCATTGTTCAAATTTTGGAATATTTTATATTTTAATTTGTCACGTTACGGCGGATTGATTTCTCATACAGGAATTTTACTAGTTATGCTAGGTATTGCAGGAACTTCATTTATGGGTATTGAAAAAGATTTTGCTTTAAAACCGGGATATTCAGGAACTTTAAAAAATTATCAATTTACTTATTTGAAAACCGATATAACTCAAAAATCTGATCATACTAATATTAAAGCAATTATGCAGATAAATAAAAATGGCAAATTTTTAGGAGAATATACCACATCAAAAAGCTACTACCCTAGATTTGATATGAATTCCACAAAAGCAGGTATTCTGAATTTTGGACTTGAAGATTTTTACTTTTCTCAATCTGTAATATCTGATGATAATTCAGCAGTTTTCGAAGTTAAAATAAACCCTTTGGTTTCTCTTATTTGGACTGGTGCATTTGTTGTGGTAGTTGGAGCTTTAATTTCTGTTATACCTGTTTATAAAAAAAAGATAAAGTGAAAATAAAATAATGTTAAATTTATTGGGGTTATTCATTATAATTATTATGGTAATAGTAATATTATTGCCTTTTAATGATAACTTTTGGAATTATATAAATAAAAATAAAAAACGCACAAACAAAACTTTGATTGATTATTCTGATTTTGAATTAGATTTGAACTCAATTATTAATGACTATCAAAGTGGCATTTTAAATGACAAAGAATTTGATGAACAAGTAAACTCTTTTCAGGAAATTATAAACAAATCATCTATTG
>CAZMBU010000206.1:0-2197 GCA_964564565.1 uncultured Dehalococcoidia bacterium
TGTGCCGAAAGTAAGAGGCAGAGAAAAAAGCATTAATAAAAAATTGATTGTAAATGAAATTAACGATTTACATGAACGTGGTTATAAAGAAATAATACTTACAGGGACGCAATTAGGCTCTTATGGTTTTGATTTAGTTAATGAAAATTTAGAAACATTAATTAAATATATTATGACTGAGACTAGTATTGAAAGATTACGAATTTCTTCTATTCAAGCCCATGAAATTTCAGAAGAATTATTAGATATTTACAGTAAATATTCACAAAGAATATGTAATCATTTCCATCTTGCTTTGCAAAGTGGCAGTAATGATATTTTAAAATTAATGAGAAGAAGATATGATAATTCAAGATATTTAGAATCAATAAATCTAATAAAATCAAAACTTACAAAACCATCCATTTCAACTGATGTAATTGTGGGCTTTCCAGGCGAGACGGAAAATGATTTCAATGATACATTAAAAATAATTAAATCATCAAAATTTTCTAAAATTCATTTCTTCCCATATTCTGACAGACCTGGAACTTCGTCATATTATTTCAAAAACAAAATTAAACCTGATATTAAAAAAGAAAGAATGAAAATTGCCTTGGAATTAGCTAAGACTGAAGAATCTACTTATAGACGCAATGTTTTAAATCAAACAAGAAATATTCTTTGGGAAAAACCGTTAAATCAATCTCCATCAATATTCGAGGGTTACAGTGAAGATTATCTAAGAATCCAAACAGAATCAGAATATAATTTATATAATAAAATCACACCCGTAACACTTCAGGAATTTAAAAAGGATTATATAATTGGAAAAGTTTTATAATTCAATTGGCTGAATTGCTAAATTTCCACTATTTGATGACAAATATCCTGCAGAATGACCTACTTCATTACCAAATACTAATAACCAACCATCATTAACAGCCATATCAATAAGTTTCTTTTTCCATGCTAAAGTTTCATAAGGATAAACATCATATGCGGCTACATGTTGTGGGGAAATATGTAATCTGGTGGGTATTATTGATCCCGTATAAACGATTCTTTCACTTCCCCATTCAATAAATACTATTTGGTGTCCCATGGAAGGACCTCCAGTAATCTGTGTTTTGATGCCAGGGATAATTTCACTTTCACCATCTAATTCTTCTATAAGATCTTTTTCAATCAAAGGTAAAAAGTCATCTTGATTTACAAAAGATTTTTCTATTTCTGAAGGTTCTTTACTTTCATCAAGGCAAACTTTTTGTACAAGATGTTTTGCTTTTGGAAAAGCGGGAACTAATTTTCCAGATCTATCCAATTTAGTACACCCTCCAGCTCGATCAAATTGTAGGTGAGATAAAATAATTAAACTTATATCTTTAGGACTTAAATTTAATTGTTTGAGACTTTTTGATAATTTATTCCCATTTAAAGAATATGTGTCTTTTACCATATCATTAGATTTGGATCCCAATCCTGTATCTACTAAAATATTAAATTTGGGAGTTTGTATTAATAATAAATTAATGCCCATTTTTACCCTGTTTCTTCTGTCAGGCTTAATAGCCTGCTCCCAGTCCATTTTGGGGACTCTACCGAACAAAGCACCTCCATCTTTTGATAAAGTACCGTCAGTCACAAGATTTACAGCAGCAGATCCTAATTTCATATTTAAAGCTCCGAATAATTATTTATTATAATTTATACAATGCAGAATATTATAAACCGAAAGTTCTAATCAGGCAAAATTTAAGTTATAATCTTCAGATCAAACAATGAACAAAAGGGGCTAATAATGAAATTTGAAATATTAAATTCATCTGTTACAGAATTAAATACTGATTCAATTTGCATACCATATTTTAAAAATAATGATAAGAATACTGATTTAAATTCAGCCAATAAGTCAATTGATAATATCTTAAATGACTTAGAAGAAAGAAAACAAATTTCCTCAAACATTGGTGCAATAACAAATATTTATACACTTAATAAATTAAATTCAAAGCAATTAATATTAGTGGGAATGGGTGACGAAAAAGACCTTAATTATGAAAAAATAAGAAAAGCAAGTGGAAACCTTGGAAGGTTTTTAAACACGATGAAAAACAATTCTACTTCTATAATTATTTCCGGCGCAGGAAATGACAACTTAGAATTTAATAAAACTGTCGATGCGATTTCACAGGGCTTAATCCTTGGCACTTATAAG
>CAZMBU010000207.1:0-2194 GCA_964564565.1 uncultured Dehalococcoidia bacterium
ATATCTTGATTCAGCAGAAGATTTTATTGGCAAATTATTTTGATCGCAATATTTAATCATTTCAGCCCTACCTGGAAAATCATTCAGAAATATTTCATCTCTCCAGGGAGCATATACTTTAATATCAGGATTGAGCATTTTAGTTGCCAATTCAAATCTAATTTGATCATTTCCTCTTCCAGTAGCTCCATGAAATAAAATGTTTGACTCGAATAATTCAAACTGAGGTAAAAGAGAAGATATTGTCACCGGTCTTGCTATTCCCGTGGTATTCCAATAACCACCTTCATATTTCGCTTGAGATTGAATAACTTTCAAACCACAAATTGACAATTTTTCAGTTCCATCTACTATTACAGCATCAGTGGCACCAGAAGCCATCATTCTTTCAGCAACAGAATTAATATTTTCTTCATCTGGCTGTCCTAAATCAACAGTTACACACTTTAATTTAAAATCTTTTTCAGCAAGCCAATGCGTGATAGTGCAACTATCCAATCCACCAGAAACAGCTCCAACTAAATTTGTATTTTGTTCTTTTAAAAGGTCTTTATAATTCATGCAATTATCTTATTGCTTTTTCAATAGCATTTTTAATTTTTATTATCGCCTGATCAATCTCAGATTCAGTAACTGTCAAAGGGGGCATAAATCTTATAGCGTTTGGTCTGACAGCATTTATTAAAATTCCTTCTTCATTGCAATTTGATACTAAGTCAGCGGAAATATCAGTTGAAAATTCCATAGCAATCAACAATCCCATACCTCTAACTTCTTTAATGATTTCATATTCGCTAATCAAATCATTTAATTTATCCATAAAATATTTACCTAATTCGTTAACTTCATTATGAATATCATTTTCAAGAATATATTTTGTTGAAGCATAAGCTGCAGCACAAGTAAGAGCATTACCTCCAAAAGTTGAACCATGATCTCCTGGAACAAAAACTGAGAATTCATCTTTTGCTAATATTGCGCCAATTGGTACTCCTGCTCCCAATCCTTTTGCTAAAGTTATAACATCTGGTTCAATGTTATATTTTTCATAACCATATAAAGCTCCCAACCTACCTATCCCTGTCTGAACTTCATCAATAATCATTAAAAGATTTTCTTGATTACAGATATTTCTAATCTGTTGAACAAATTCTTGTGTGCATAGATTAACTCCACCCTCACCCTGCACTACTTCTAGCATTATGCCTACAGTATCTTTATCTATTATTTTTTGAACAGATTGTATATCGTTTAAATTATAATAATCAAAACCTTCTGTTACAGGCATAAAAGTTTCATGATATTTAGGTTGCCCTGTAGCTGCAAGAGTTGAAATAGTTCTTCCGTGAAAAGAGTCAAATGCAGTCAATATTTTATGAGCTCCATTTTTATTAAGTTTCCCCCATTTTCTGGCTAATTTTATTGCCCCTTCATTCGCTTCCGCTCCACTATTGCATATAAAAATTTTATCTAAAATAATATTTTCTATTAAAATTTCTGCTAGTTTAAGCTGAGGAATTGTATAAAAAACATTAGAAGTCTGTAATAAAGTTTTTGCTTGTTCTTCAATGGCTTCTGCCACACTTTCGTTGGAATGACCAACATTATTTACAGCCCAACCTGATGTGAAATCTAGATACTCATTACCTTCAGTATCCCATACTTTGGTACCCTTACCTTTTTCCAATACCATAGGGTATCTATTAGCAGCATGCATATAATACTTAGATTCCATTTCTTTCCATTTTAATTCATCCATATCCCTCTCCTATGATAAATTATTATTTAACTTGATTTAATTCTTCTAAGATTAGTTTAATCTCTTCCAGTAGATTTTCAATCTTTTTAGAAAGTTCATCAGATATCCCCTTAATCGAATCTTCTACCTCAGGCATTATCTTTATATCAGAAATCTGTATTTCGTTTGATTGTTTTTCAAGCAAAGCTTTAACACCTTCTTGAACAGATTCTGCCATAACAACATGATCTGCTGATGCAAGAACAACTCTTTTAAGTTCAGGCAAATCTACCCCTTCAGCCTGTAAGTAAATTGGTTCAGCATACAATATGGTATCTGCAATAGGGATAACTAACAAATTACCTCTTATACAAAACGACCCTTCCTGACATCTTAATGTAAACCATTCTGATATTATAGGATCATTATCCATACGTGCTTCTATTTGTTCAGTAC
>CAZMBU010000208.1:0-2180 GCA_964564565.1 uncultured Dehalococcoidia bacterium
TTTGCTTTCTTCAGTATTTATGAATTTAAATAAGAATCTGAATCCTATAAAAAACTGAAAAGGAATAATATCTTTATATATCCATTGCTGATCGTTTTTCATGCCTCCCACGTCTTCCAGAGTCTTGATCCAACTTATATCGGCTTTTTGTTCTTTATAAAATATATCTGCTCTTTGCAATTTGTTATCTTTGGGTAGCATTAAAGCAAATTCTACCTGAGTTTTAGGTCTTTCATGTTTTATTCCAAGTGCGCTTGTTAACCATAACATTCTTGGAACGTTATTTATATTACTGTCATCTATTTTATTTCTTAAAAGCCATACAACATCTGGTCCTAATCGATCTTTATTCGGATCATCAGATGCTTCTAATGCTACCTTAGTAGTTTTAATAAATTGATCTTTGTGTAAGATTTTTGGAAAATGTTGTAAATGAGTATAATGGTAGTATCTTTCATAATTTTTCCATTTATTTGTAGTTTGTTGTTTTTGAGACATTATAAATCCTTAAGTACACTATATTGCTTTTTCTATTTCGATACAAATAGAGTTATATTAGCTCTTAAATAATGTTCTTAGATAAAATATCATTTGCTATAAATTCTGCATCTTCAGCTACTCCTACAAATTGAGCGGATTTTGATGAATGCATCCACTGAAGACCCATAAAATATAATCCATTATATTTAGTTACGCCTCTTTTTTGTATTGGGTGTCCGAGTTCATTTGTGATATCTAAATTAATCCAACCAAAATTATATCTGAATCCTGTGGCCCAAATTATGCTACTTATATTTCCAGGTGCAGAAATATCCAAAATATTATTTTCTTTATATTTATTTATTATTTTGTTTTCTCTGATTTTTTCTGGAGGCATTTTTAAATTATTTTTTATAATATAATCATCAACTTTTTTAGCCCAATTAATTGCATGCTGATTAGAAAAAATTAAATTTTGATGTAAATTATCATTAAATACAATTTTATTTGAATTACAGTTTTTTACAGTGCCACATAATTTTAAACCTTGTTCTGCAAGAGTGATTAAATTAATGTCATGTCCACCTCGACTACCAGAAGTATGCGGACTACAACCCCAGCGTTGTTCAAAAGGGACATCATCTACAGTTTTATCAAATGACCCCATTTCATAGTTCCACCATGAAGAATCTTTACTTCTATAATTTCTTGGCCTTCTTCCGCATTTACTGACTGCTAGCCAGGTTTCTTTGCCATTTTCTAATAATTCTTCAGCAATTTGTGCCCCTGACTGTCCAGCTCCTACTACTAATACCCCACCTTCTGGCAATTTATCGACGTTATTATATTCTGATGAATGTATTTGTAAAACGTTTTTGTTCAGTTCTGAATTCATGTTGGGAATATATGAATCCCCAAATGCACCTGAAGCAATTATTATTGTTTTTGTTTTAATAGTTCTTTTTGTTGTTACAATTCTATAATCAGAATTTTCTTTTGATATTGAATTTACATTTTCATTTGTATAGATTTCAGATCCAATATATTTAGCAAACGATTGTATATAATCTATTGTTTCATTTTTATTTAAGAAACCATCTGGATTATTCGAAGGGAAATATTTAGAACCATATCCAAATTCTGGAATTTTAATAGCCCAATTTGGATTTACCAAGTGGAAGTTTTTCCATCTTTCCTTAATCCAGGTATTAGCTACGTCTCCTCTTTCTAAAATAATATGTGGGACATTATTTTTTGTTAAATAAAGACTGATACATAATCCAGCTATTCCAGCTCCGATAATTACTATATGCGAATTAATCTTTTTTTGAAGCATTCAATACAGAGATTATATTTTATTTTTTTGTCTTGAATAAACCAGCTTTAGAAAAGATACCATTAGCTCCAGATGCTGCAACTATTTTTGTTGGTACTGTTGGAGGTGTTATAGTTGGCCTGGTAGCTGAATCAGTAACTTTGTCAATATCAGCAAAAGTAGCTTTTGATGCCCCGAAGAAATTAGCACCTAAATTATCTACAATTGAAACTTTTTTGTCATCTTTCAGATCAGCAATTTGCGTTCCCTGTACTCCACTCATCATTGATGACAAAGAATCACTGCCCAAAGATTTAACATCTTTGACATCTATTTTATCTACCATTGTAACTAGTTTGTCAGAACCTAAATCAGAAATCTGTTT
>CAZMBU010000209.1:0-2166 GCA_964564565.1 uncultured Dehalococcoidia bacterium
CTGTTATTTTCATTCTTTTAGCTGTTCTTTTTAATTTTTTTGGATCAGTAAAATTTATTCTATCCCATTCATAAGCCCTTAATATGGTGAGATCGTCTGCTGACCATTGGTCTGACGTTATGGCACCACCGACTGTCCACAAAGATTCGCCGTCATATGTATCCTTTATTATAGAATTAGTTTTTTCTGCAAGATCAAATAATTCAGTATTTCTAAGAGGAATAGCAGTATTAATTTTTACGTAATCCACATCTATTTCTTCTGCAAAATCTATGGTTTTGCGAATTTCTGCCCAAGTTTCAGTTGGAAAACCAATTATAAAATTTGCCGAAACAAAAATTCCTTTCTTTTTAGCATATGCTACCATTTTTTTCGCATGGTCATAATCTAGAGGTTTTAAAACGATATCTCTGGTTACTCTTTCTGTGCCAGCTTCAATTGCAATATTTATATATTCGCAACCACTTTCGGCCATCAAATCAATTAATTCGGTATCTAATCTAAAAACTGCCGTGGCATCATTTATCCAAGGCATTGTTAATCCTCTTTCAATCATCCTTCTAAATAATGCTTTTGCTCTCTTTGTATTCGTAAGAACATTGTCTTCGTCAAATTGTATTGACTTAATGCCATATTCTTTTTTTAGCCATTCAATTTCATCACAAACATGATCGGGGCTCCTGGCTCTAAAATAACTACCCATTAAAGATGGTACTTGGCAAAAAGAACATTTTTCTGGACAACCTCTTGAAGTAACTATTCTTGCATAAGGAACTTGTGCTGGAGCATCCACATTTTTCCTTTCATCAAATTTGCTGTAGTATGATAAAAAATCTATTAAATGGTATGCGGGTTTCGGTAGTAAATCTAAATTCTTTATAAATTCAGCGTGTCCTCTATTTTCCAGTTCTCCTGTTTCATTTTTTCTAAAACATATTCCTCTCTTAGGTAAATCGCATGCTCCAGAATAATAACCGACAAGCTGTTTAAATACATACTCACCTTCTCCCATAACAACATAATCTAAATTGTTATCCTTCATTGCTCTTTTGGGGTTTGCCATTGCATAAACTCCCCCTAGCACTGTTATTATATCTTTTGATATATCTTTGATAATTTTAGTAGTTAAAGGTGCCACTCCAGCATACTGATCCATTAATACTGTTAACCCAACTATATCAGGTTTATAGTCTCGTATCTGTTTAGTTAATTCCTCTTCTGACAAATTTTTCTTGTAAGAATCAATAATTTTTATATCAGAACATACATCTTCTATAACTGAAGCAATTTGGCAAAGATTCCAAGGAATCAAATCCCACAGTGCATTAACATCTTTATCAATCCAGTGAAAGTTTGGCATAATAAACAATACTTTTTGCTTATTTTTAATAGAACCCGCATCAATTTCGAAAGGAACATCTTGCAGCTTAGGATTTAACATCGCAAAATATTTTCTTCTACCTTGTTTATCAATTAACCCCTTGTGTATTTTTTTTAGGCCTAAATTTTTGTTTATGATGCTGTTTTTTTTCATTATTTTTTATAATAATTATGTATTTTGTCAGCTACATACTCAACTTGCTCATCGGTCATTTTATCGTGATTTGGTATACTCAATATTTTTTCAACAAGCGTTGTTGCAACTGGAATAGATAATTCGTGATATAATTTTTTGTATGCTGTATGAAATGGCATCAAAATAGGATGCTGTATTTTTGTCTCAATTTCGTTTTGATTTAGATAACTAATTAGTGATTCACGATCATTTACTTTTATCATGTAAGAATAATATGTTTGAAAACTTCCATCATCGACTGGACATTCAACAATATCTCTTAATTTATCATTGTAATATTTTGATATTTCTCTTGTTCTCTTGATTTTGTTTGGAAGATATTTTGCATTAATATTTAGCATCGCGGCATGTATGGTATCTGGTCTAGCATTAACGCTTGGCACATGACAATCTTCCTTTTGTAGAGTGCCGTTGTATCTTATAGATATAAGTTTATCTTTTAATGTTTCGTTATTTGAAGTAATTACACCAGCTTCTCCATATGAAGAATAAATTTTCATTGGATTCATACTAAAGCAACCCACATCCCCAAATGAACCAGCCATTCTCCCATTTATACTTGCTCCATACGCCTGCCCACCATCCTCAAT
>CAZMBU010000210.1:0-2156 GCA_964564565.1 uncultured Dehalococcoidia bacterium
TCCTGATTTTCTATTTTATCTGAAAAGTCTTTGTATATTTTAAGATTATCTTCTAAAGATTTGGTTTTATCCAAAGCTGCTTTTAGTTCAGCGCTGATTTTATCACTTTTTTGTTTTTCAGCTAAAAGTTCGGCATTGATTCTTTTTTCTTTTTCCACTGCGGCTTCTAACTTTGCTTTATTTTTTCTTTCTTGTTCTATTAAATATAAAGATTTAGTTTCTAATTTTTTTTCTTTTGATTTTATTGTTAGCTCTTGTTGATATAGAGCTTCTTTCTCAGATAATAATTTTTCTTCACTAGCTTTTTGAATTGTATTGTTGGCTTTATCTAGAATTTGGTTAGTTTCTTCACTAGCTTTTTGAATTGTATTGTTGGCTTTATCTAGAATTTGGTTAGTTTTTTCAATGGAATTATTAATAGCTTCATCAGTTCGATTATTAGAATTTTTAATATTTAAATTCATTTTATTTTGAAACTGTAAAAGCATATTATCCTGATATACGGACAGTACAACAAAACCAAATCCCCACAATAAAATATTTATACATATTATGTAGAATATGTTTTTTTTGCTCATTTCTTAATTGAAACCTTAAATGTAGTAAAATGTTTTTTCTAATGGTTATAATTATATCCTATCTATATAGGCAATTTATAATATTATTATGAATAATGATCTAAGAACTTATTTGAATAAACAGATATCTGTATTACCTAAATGGTTATCTGAACATTTAAATCGTACTGCTAATTTAGCTATTAAATTTGCAGAACATTATAAAGAAGATATACAAAAATGTGAATTGGCTGCTTTGTCACATGACATTGTTAAGCATTATGATAATAAAGATCTTTTAAATGCTGTGTTAACAAAAAATATAGATTGTTTAGATTTTGAATTAGACAACCCAAATGTATTGCATGGCCCTGTTGCTTCTCATTTTATTCTGGATTACATTGAGGACAATGTCATATTTGAATCAGTAAGATGGCATACTTCAGGGCATCACACATTTAACAATATAAGTAAAATAGTTTTTTTATCAGATAAGGTTGAGCCCTTCAAGGTCAATAACAGACCAGAATTAAATGAAGTCAAGAAACTAGCTTTAGACAATTTAGATAAATCAATTATAAAATATTTTGATATCCAATTTGATTATTTTGAATCTAGAAAAATACAAATTCACCCTGAATCAATTAAATTTTATGAGAGTTTAATTTAGAATTTTTGTTATTTTTATTGATAAATGATTTTTTGTTATTTGAATTACACCATAACTGGCAGGGATGATAAATTCAGAATATCCTTGCCCAGGATTAACAAATGTGATTCCTTTGTAAAGCTCTATATGAGGATCATGTGTATGGCCAAATAAAATATATTGAGGCTTAATATTGTCAAAATGATCTAAAATAAGTTCGTAATCTACAGGAGGTGGTCCTCCCCAATAAGGATGGATTACACCAAAAATTATTTCATTTATCTGGAATATTTTTTTCCCCGGTAAAGATTCTCTGATTTCTTTAGGATCTGAATTTCCATGAATTAAAATAGATTGTTTTGCATTTTTCTTTATCCCATTTATCACATCTTCTGATGTAATATCTCCACAATGTATAACCAAATCGGTATTTAATATTTGTTTTTTTATTTCAACATGAAGTTTATTATATGAATCTTGATGTGTATCAGAAATTATAAGGATATTTTGAATATTATTTAATTTAATCAATTTATTCAGAATCTGTTAGTTCAGATATAAATTTAGAATTAAATCCCAATGATTTTAATATTTCTTGTGTATGTTCTCCTAAATCTGGAGCAGCACGGTTAACTGATAATGGAGTTTCTGACATTTTTAATAGCGGGCCTACCATTTTGATTTTTCCTAATAATGGATGGTCAATAATTTTTACTAAATCATTTTCTATTATTTGTGGATGATCAACTAATTCTTCCACAAAGTTTACAGGTCCTGCTGGGACTCCGGTTTTAACAAAAATATCAAGCCAATTTTTTACTGTTTTCTTTTTCATAAGAGATTCAAATAGTGGTACTAATTTTTCATTAAACTCATATGTTTCATCAGAGTATGGATCATAATCTTCTTCAAATCTTATATCATGAACTTTATGTACATCAGCAAATTTT
>CAZMBU010000211.1:0-2153 GCA_964564565.1 uncultured Dehalococcoidia bacterium
TGTTTTCGGGTAATTGTTCTAATCTCCCCATGTATAAATTTAATGTAGTTGATTACAGACCTTTATTAAGAGCAAGCCTTATTAATCTTGATAAATGGGCTACTGATGGAACTCTTCCACCACCAAGTAGCTACCCAAGAATAAATGATGGAACTGCTATAAAACCAGAGGTATTAATAGAAAAAGTTAACAATATTTTAGATATAAATACTCCTGACCCTGAAAAAGTATGGTTGATACGAAGAGTTGATATGGGAGAAAGAGCATCAGAGGGAATTGGAAGGTTACCGGCAAAAGAATTTGAAACATATCAGAACTTTGTTTCAAATATTGATGAAGATGCAAATGAAACAGGAGGAATAAGAATGCCAGATTTAACTGTACCTCTTGCAAGCCATTTTGGATGGAATTTAAGACATCCAGATACCAGGGAACCTGACCAACAGATTGCCATGCAGGGTATTTCAATGTTTTTTGCAGTGACCAAAGAAGATAGAGATAAAAAAGGTGATAGAAGATTATCTATAAATGAAAGATATAAAACTAAAGAAGAATTTTTAAATAAAGTAAAAGAAGAAACCGAAAAATTACTGGATCAGAATTATATACTTGCAGAAGATGTTGAGATTGTAATATCAGCTTGTGAGGAAAGATATGATGCAATAGTTTCAGGGGAATTGAAAAATTAGGAGAATGTTATGAGTGTAATAGTTGGTTCAGGTGATTTTAAATATGAATTGGTAGATTCATGGCCTCAAATGCCCCGCTATTGGGAGTTTGCTGTAGCTTCAGATGTGTATGTAAATTCAAAGGATGAACTACATGTATTTAGCAGAGGACTTCATCCATTAACTATCTGGGATAAAGATGGCAATTTTATATCATCCTGGGGAGAGGGCACTTTTTCAAATAATGAACATGGAATATATATAACTAAAGAAGATACTATTTGGCTAGTAGACTCCTGGTATCATATTGCCACTGAGCATAATCCTGATGGAACTCTTATAAGAACAATTGGAAATAAATTACAGCCATCAGAAACTTATAACGGGAATCCTTTTAATATGCCTACAGGTTTAACTATTTCTTCTAAAGGTGATATTTTCATTTCAGATGGATATGGGAATAAGAGAGTTCACAAATTTGACTCAAAAGGTGAACTTATAAAATCATGGGGAACATTTGGGGATAAAGCAAGCCAGTTTGCAATTGTCCATAATCTTGAGTTTGATTCTAAAGATAGACTATTTGTTTGTGACAGAGAAAATAATAGAATTCAGATTTTTGATGATGAGGGGAATTATCTTGAAGAATGGAATGATTTATTAATGCCAGGGGATTTATGGATTAAAGATGACATATTTTATGTTTGTGAACAAACCGAGGCAGGTGGAGTAAGTATTTGGACCGCTGATGGAGAACTTATAACTAGATGGAATGGTGATAGAGGTCCAGGCAAGGGGACTGTTATTTCAGGTCACGGGATTTGTGTAGATTCAGAAGGTAGTATATATGTAGCTGAATTAGCTCCAGCTGCAAGGGTTCAAAAATTTCAAAAGATATAATTAATATTAACTATTCCTTTTTTCGTTTTTCACTTTTTCGTCTAAGGATGTTTTGAAATTGATTTTATCTAACATTTTATTATTCAAGTTTTACATAAAAAAAGAGGACTGAGTTTCAGTCCTCTTTTTTTATATTTTAACTTTACTTCCGGTTGCCCATGATTCTATGATTTCACCAGAGGTTAATGACTTAGCATTGTAAATAGTTTTAATGTACTCTAACCCTGAGTTGTGATCTTCATCAGTTAATGCTTCAACGCAATCAGAAGCGATAGTTAGCCCATAACCTTTATGAAAAGCATCTGCTGCAGTATGACGACAGCATATATGGGTGTGAAGGCCAGTTATAACAATGGAATCAACATTTAATCTTCTTAATAGAAGATCAAGGCCAGTTTCAAAGAAAGCAGAATAAGTTCTTTTCTCCAAAACATGGTCGCCTTCCTGGGGTTGTAGTTCTTTAATTGTTTCTGCTTCAGGTGTTCCTCTCATAGCATGTTCTCCGAAGACTTCTAGTTCAGGATCTGTAGGTAAATGAGCATCTCCCACAAATACAACCTCATTACCTGAATCTCTTGCGGCTTT
>CAZMBU010000212.1:0-2148 GCA_964564565.1 uncultured Dehalococcoidia bacterium
GAACTGATTGATATTTCTAATAATTTAGGTGATACAAAATCTATAATTATACATCCTGCAACAACTACTCATTATTCATTAGGCGAAGAAGGTAGAAAAGAAGCCGGAATACCTGATGGAATGATAAGGCTATCTGTAGGTTTAGAAAATGTCGATGATATTATCAGTGATATTGATAATGCAATGAAAATTTATAAGTGAAGTTAAAATTATGTTTCATTCTTCTGATGATCTTAGGTCAAATAAAATTTCTGATTATGTTCAGTATTTAAAATTAGATACTGAAATTGTATTAGAATCAGGTTTTAAATTTGATGATTGCGTTATTGCTTATGAAACATATGGCCAATTAAATGCAGAAAAAAATAATGCAATTTTAATTTGCCATGCTATAAGTGGAGATTCCCATGTGTCTAAACATGATGATAATGATGCTGATGGATGGTGGGATATTATGGTAGGCCCGGGTTTATATATTGATACTAATAAATATTTTGTAATAAGTTCAAATATATTGGGGGGTTGTATGGGTACTACTGGGCCAAATCATATAAATGATAAGACAGGTGATTATTGGGGATCTGATTTCCCGGAAATTTCAGTTTCAGACATGGTATTAGTGCAATCAAAGTTGGTCGAATACTTGGAAATAGATAAATTACTGTGCGTGATTGGAGGATCTCTTGGGGCATATCAGTCGATTGAATGGGGACTAAGATTTCCAGATAAATTGCATAGTGTTATATCTCTTGCAGGAGGCCCCAGATTAACAACCCAGGGAATTGCTTTTGACATTATTGGCAGAAATGCTATTAGAAGAGATCCTTATTTTAATGATGGACAGTATTATGAACAATCTGAAGCACCTAATACGGGATTGGCACTTGCAAGAATGTTAGCACATATCACTTATTTGTCTGAAGAATCCATGAGTGAAAAATTTGATCATGATAGATATGATCCAAAAGATGTTGATACTGATTTTGAAAAAGAATTTTCAGTAGGTTCTTACCTTGCTTATCAAGGTGATAAATTTGTAGAGAGATTTGATCCAAATTCATATATTACTTTGTCTAATGCAATGGATAAATTTGATTTAGGTAAAAACAGTTCGGAAATATCATTAAATTTTGAAGGTAAAAATTTGAAATGGTTTTTGATGAGTTTTACAAGCGATTGGTTATTCCCGTCGAGCTTATCGGAAGAATTGACAAGAGCTTTGATTATTGCAAAAGAAGAAGTGAGTTATGTAGAAATACCAAGTAATTGCGGGCATGATGCTTTTTTACTTGATGATGATATTAAATATTATGGTAATTATGTTAATAATTTTATTGAAAATGTTTCAAACGAATTGAATGTTACTGATAGTCAAGAAATCTCTCAAGATAGAAAAATATTAGAAAGGCAGGACTATAATATAATTCTTGAATTTTTAGATAATTCTAAAAGAATTATTGATCTTGGATGTGGGGATGGTGACTTATTATATGAAATAAAAAATATAGGAAATGCAAATAAAATACTTGGCATAGATAATAATTTGGAATCATTATTAAACGCTAGTAAAAAAGGAATTCCAGTATTGGGGTTAGATTTAAATAATGATTTACATTTAATTAATGACAATCAATTTGATGTAGCAATATTGTCTCTTACTTTACAATCAATTATTGAAGTAGAGACAGTTTTATTAGAGATTTGTAGAATATCTAGTAAAGTGATTTTAAGTTTTCCTAATTTTGCTTATGAGCCATTGAGGAAGATGTTGTATGAAGAAGGAAGAGCTCCAAAACATACCGGCGTTTTGCAATACGAATGGTACAATTCTCCGAACAAGAGATATATGTCAATTTTAGATTTCGAGGAATTCTGTAATATAAAAAACTTCAATATTATCAATAGTAAATATTTAAATACTGAGCAAAATAAATTTGTAAATGAAAATTATAATTTTAATGCTGACTTGGGTATATTTATGATATCTAAGGATAATTAATCAGACAAAAGGAGATAATAATATGAGTACTATATTAATTCAAAATAGTAATTTATTAGATGTTGAAAAAGCTGAAATAATAGAAGGTGTTAATATACTCATTGAAGAAAATAAAATTTCTGAGTTAAGTGATAAAGAAATTAAATCTT
>CAZMBU010000213.1:0-2131 GCA_964564565.1 uncultured Dehalococcoidia bacterium
GCAGCTGTTCCTATTTTTTGAGGCCCAATATCTTTATGTTCCATTAGAATCAGTGTAGATAATGGCATTAATGCTCTTTTGACAGAGAATATTAAAAAGATAGACAAGATTAACTTTAAGCCTGAAAAAAATGCGATTCCTAAAGAAGCGAGAGCGCTTATTAGAAGTATATATATGATTGCATTTTTTCTTTTACCTTTTTTAAATAATGAGGTAATAAACAGTAAAGATATTAAACTTATGATAGTGCTTATTGAAGTTATATATCCTGCGCTAGTGATACTAAAATTTTTATCAATCAATACTGATGGTGCCCATGCGCCTAAGGAATGGCTTATGAAAAAGAAAATTATTGACAGGAGCATAATTATTTTTACAGTGTGTATTTTAATTAATTTTTTATAAGAAACTTTTTCTATATTCATTTCAGGTTTGTTAGACTTGTTTTTTGCAAATACTAACCAAATGATTAAGATTACAATTAAAATTATTCCGTAAATTATTGAAACCCCTCGCCAGTTATTAAATATATTTATTGCAATAATTGGTGCTGATGCAAATGCAATAGCATTTCCTATAACAGGACCTGTGGCGTATATTCCTGATGCAATCCCTCTATCTTTTTCTTTAAACCACGTTGCAACTAATTTGGGTGAACCTGAAGATGCTATAGGACCTCCAAAACTAAATAAACCTACTGACAAAAGTAAAGATATAAAATTCATTGACAGACCTCGTAAGATCATAGAAGCTAGCATTACAATAATTCCAATTGTTATAGATTTTTTTAGCTGCCATTTATCAATAATATTTCCGGTAGGCATAGCTGTGAAAATATAAATGAATTGCCAAAATCCTAATATTATGCCCATTTGTGTATAAGTAAAATTAAGATCAGTAATCAATAATGGAGAGATTGGTGCTAATGATCCGCTAACTATTCCAAAGCAAGTGTAAACGCTCCATATTAACAGTAACATTACCCAATGATAATTATCAGTTAAAAATTTTAGCATATTTTATTTTTCATCTTTATCTGCCGGGCTGCCGGCCGGACAAAACACACCTAATAACTGTAATTCAACATCTTTATTTTTATTTTCTAATCTGTGAATTGTGCCGGGAGGTAGGTATATACTTGATCCTTTTTTTATTTTTGTTTGCAAATTACCGTGATGTACTACTCCTTCTCCTTCTAAAATGTAAATTACTTCGTCGTATGTATGATCATGAAAGGGTGCTTTTATTTTTTTAATATAACCAAGAAATTGTGTTACATATTTTGATCCAAAGTCAGGGTCAATCATAAGTTTGAAGTATCTATCTTCACCTGCTGGCAAATTTTTTTGATCATTTTTATTTACAATTAACAAATCTTTACTGAAATTATTTATTTTGGCTTCTTTAAGTTTTGTAGATTCATCTTGAGGACTTTTGACTAATAGTATCATAGAGTAATTATTATCTAAATTTTCTAATATAGATTCAGTCCCTTCTGGGATCAGGAAGCTACTCCCAGCTTCAAGAGTGAATGTTTTATTGATGGTTTGTTTTAAGTAAGCACCTTTGTACTTTATTTGAATTTTACCTGAAATTACATAACCCACTCTTTGTGATACTCTAGTTTTATCAAATATAACAGGTGTATTTTTTATATACAGGATACTTTGTATTAGATTTTCACACCCCTGTCTTTTATCTATAGCAATTTCTTCATACGATTCTGAGGGGTTATTATTTAATTTGTTGTGATGTATGAATGCAGGCATGATTATAAGTAATTATTTTAAATGTTATCTAAATCTTTAATCTCTCTAGTCATTTCTTCAATTGAATCTTTTGCATCTCCGAATAATAGACTTGTTTTGTCTAAATAGAATAATTCATTTTCAATTCCGGCAAAACCTGAAGCCATCGAACGTTTTAGTACAATAACTGATTTTGCTTTATCCACATTTAGTATTGGCATACCATATATTGGAGAACTTGGATCTGTACGAGCAATTGGATTGGTAACGTCATTTGCTCCTATAACAATTGCAACATCAGCATTGTCAAATTCAGAATTTATTTCATCCAAATCTTTTAATTCATTATAAGGAATATTTGCTTCTGCTAATAAAACATTCAT
>CAZMBU010000214.1:0-2105 GCA_964564565.1 uncultured Dehalococcoidia bacterium
AGAACATGAAGACCAAATTGCTCCTACTGAAGATGTTGCAATAAAACTTTCTACAGTTTCAATTAGATTTGGCATGTATGCAGCAACTCTATCTTTCTTTTTAAGCTTAATTTTATGAAAAAAATTGTTTAATTTATGTACATTTTTATTTAGATTTTTCCAATTTCTTGTTTCTCTAAAACCATTTTCACTAATAAATGTTATTGCTTTAGTGTTATCTTTTTTAGAAAGTAGATTTTCTGCAAAATTTAATTTTGACTTAGGTAAAAAAATATTTCTATAAAATACATTTGATTTTTTAATTTTTTTTTTGCCTTTTACACCTCTAACCTTACAATAATCCCAAATTGTATCCCAAAAATTATCTAAGTTTTCGATACTCCAAGTTAATATTTTACTATATTCTTGATTAAAATTTTGATTAAAACTTACTAATTCCAATTCGGAATCCAATAAATCTATCTGCGATTTAAAATAAGGTTTAATTTGATTAGTTTTTTTATCAGTATAACTTAATTTATCAATAGATAAGGTCTGCCCTAAAATTTGAATATTTCTCATATCTGCGACTGATAAATCATTTATTTGTTCCAAAGTAGTTATATAGTCATCAGAAACTGATTTTATGATTTCTTCATTTTGGTGATTTATACTTAATTTTAATCCCAATAATTCCAATTCCCATAATTGTTTATCTATGGATTTAGTATTCATATTTGGATTTAAATTAATTTCAGTTTTTACTTTCTGATCCTCAGGTAGATATTCAAACATTGAACTCTGATTATGTTTTTTTGCATTATTTGCATTTGATGAAACTGCGAGGAAATCATCAATTTTTTCTAATAATGCTGTCCTATCTGCAAATTGATCAAATGCCCCTACTTTAATAAGAGATTCTATGGTTTTGGAATTTAAAACAGATAAATCAATATTTTCAAAAATATGTTCTAGTGACGTAAATCCACCCAATGATTCTCTTATTTCCACCAAACTTTCTGCAGCTTTGATTCCAACATTTTTTATAGCAGTCAATCCATACCTAATATATTTTTCTTTACCATTTTCGTATAAAGAAAATTTACTTTTACTTTCATTGATGTCAGGAGGTAGTACTTCTATATTATTTAGTTTTGATTCTTTAACAAACATATTAATTCTTTCTGAATTATTAATACTAGAATTCATAGATGTTATTAAGAATTCATCTAAATAATTTGCCTTTAAATATGCAGTAAAGTATGAAATAAGTGCGTAACTCACACTGTGCGCTTTATTAAAAGCATAACCTGCAAATGGTTCTATTAATGCAAAAACTTTCGAAGCCAATTCTTCTTCAAACCCATTATTTACACATCTGGATATAAATTTATTTTTTTCTTCCAACATTATTTCAGGGATTTTTTTACCCATAGATTTTCTCACAATATCAGCTTCACCCAGTGAATATCCAGCCATTTCTCTAAAGATATAAAGTACTTGATCTTGGTAAACAATTACTCCATATGTTTCTTCTAAATTATTCTCAAGAACTTTATGGATATAGGTCGGGATTTGGCCATGTTTCCCATCAATAAATCTTGATATTTGTTCCATTGGTCCTGGTCGATATAAAGCTATCATCGCTGAAACATCACTCAAAGAAGTTGGTTTTAATTCTTGTATATATCTTTTCATTCCTGAACCTTCTAATTGAAAAACTCCCATAGTCTTTCCTTCAGAAAGTAAATCAAAAGTTTTATCATCTTCTAAATTTATAGTATTTATAGAAAGTTCTTGATCTCTATTACTTTTGATAGCTTCAAAACAATCAGCTATTATAGTCAAATTTGATAAACCTAAAAAATCCATCTTTAACAAACCTAATTTTGCTATAGGATCCATAGCATACTGAGTCATCAATATATCTGAGCTGTTTGATTTCGAAGATGTTTGCAAAGGAACAAATTCATTCAATGGGGATTCAGATATTACAACAGCTGCAGCATGAGTACTAACATGTCTTGTTAATCCTTCTATAGAAAAAGCTTTAGAATCGAAAGAAATGCAGTCATATATTCCTAATTATCAAAAATTATTTAATACATCAAGATATATAGAAGGAT
>CAZMBU010000215.1:0-2100 GCA_964564565.1 uncultured Dehalococcoidia bacterium
TTTCAATTAGTTGAGCAAGGTAAACTCGATTTGAATAAACCAATAAAAGAATATTTACCTTATTTTTCTGTATCTGATAAATCTGCTTCTGAATCAATTAATTCTGATCTCTGTCTTAAACATGCAAGCGGATTAGGTAGGACAGGGCACCAGGATAGATACAGAGAAGAAAATTATAATCCTTTAATTATCAGACCACAGCCAAGTAGAGAGCATAATATTTATGCAACACGAAAATCATTAGTTGAGAATTTGCATACTGCGAAATTACAAAGTCGCCCAGGGCAATTTTTTTCTTATTGCAATGAGGGATATGCAACTGTTGGACATTTAATTGAAGTTTTATCTGATATTCAACTGGAAGATTATTTTAATAAGAATATATTTATGAATCTTGACATGCATCAAACTTATACTAATTTTAATGATTGGAGAAATGAAGATGACAGGACTTATTTATATTCCAACCAAAATAACAGCCCTTTTTATACAGGTATTGATCATGAACATTTTTCGGTATTGGAATTGAGTCAAGATTATCAGACTTTTTTATCTGCAGGTGGGATTTCTACTACAGCTAATGATTTATCTTTGTATCAGATTCAAACTATGAATTTCAAAGATTCAAAATTGAACCTGAATTCTGAATCACTAAATAAAATACAAAATGTAAATATGCCATTTGGAAATTCAGGTTGGGGCTATGGTTACGGTTATTGGGTTTCTTATGCTGATGATATAAAAGTAATTAAACATTCTGGGGGCTTACCAGGTGTCAGTACATTTTCTATTATGATTCCATCTGAAAAATCTGGAGTTGTAGTCTTAGTTAATAAAAATGAAGTTAAATCAGGAGATTTGGCTGAGATTATTTTAAATATTATGAGAGGAAAAGTTTTTAGGGAAAGCTTAAACGATCCATTGGAATTTAATATTGATAACCAATTTTCTTCTGAGGAAATATTGACAGAATATTTAGGTAAATATGAATTCAGGCAAGGAATTTCAGAAGTAATTTTTGATAATGGGAAATTATGTATTCATGCTCCAAGCAGACTCGAAGCTGTTCCTGAAAAATTAACTTTAGTCCCTGTTAGCGAAGATAGTTTTATGACTCTTTATGATGGACAGTCAGTATCATTTGTAAGAAACAACGATGGAAAGATTACACATTTTTTAAATGGTGGTTATCCATATATTAAGATTTAGTCCGTTAATAGTTTTTCAAAGAATAATTCTCTGTTTGGTTCCCATTGAGATAATTCAAAGTATCCACATTCTTTAAATCCAATATTTTGATGAAATTTTATTGCTACTGAATTTTCAAATTCAGTAGAACTTAATATTCTTTCTACGTTCATTTTCTTCATTTTTCTTTCTAAAAATTTAATCATTTTTTCACCTATTCCTTTTCGGTGATATGATTTATGTATTCTGATTAAAGATATAAATGGTATGTACCCCCAAAGATATTCATACCATAAATATCCTATAATCGTTGATTTTGTCGATGAAATAATTAAATTTTTATTTTTGATAGCTTTCTTTAAAGAATTATATTTTTGAATTTGTTCATTTTTATTGATTGTTATTTTTAAAGATTCATCAATATTTTTTATTTCTTTTAAATCAGAATTTTTAGCAAGTCTGATTATTAAAGATTTGTCATTAAATATGATCACCCAATAACTTCCCTAAAATACCTCAGATAATTTAATCCTAACAATTTCTTTAATTCCTCTTCATTGAATCCTTTTTCTGCCAACTTTACTGTCAAATTAGACCAGTCTCCAAAATTATTAAAATCTTTTATTCTATATTCATCACTAATTCGATGTTCTTCTCTGAATCCAGACCAGTCAAATACATCTGGATTTCTTCTTTGTTCTCCTATTGTGCCAGGCATGGATTCAGGATATTCAATCATTGAACCTGTTTCTGGGCCATTGCCACATATATCACTTCCAATGCCAACATGATCAATCCCCATAACATTAACTAAATGGTCAACTTGCGTTGCAAAATCATCTAAAGTTCCTAAATGCTCATTTTCTTGCATAAATCCCGGAACAATAGTTACACCAAAAAATCCGCCTGCAT
>CAZMBU010000216.1:0-2099 GCA_964564565.1 uncultured Dehalococcoidia bacterium
TTTTTCTTTAGAAAAATTATTTGGTAATTCAACGTAATCATCATAACTTTCCGGGTCAGAAATTTGTTCTGGGTTAACTATTAACGGTTCACCTGCTGCAATTGACGAAAGTATAGGAATTCTTAAGAAATTATCATTTATATTATTCAATTTAATCGCCCGGGATATATCTGGTCGCTTATCTAAATAACCTTTATTTTTAAGTGCTTTCAAGTTGTAATCAACTACAGAAGTTGAAGTGATATTACAACCATTTTGTATTTCCCTAACAGTAGGAGAAATACCAAACTCATTATAATAATCTTGAATAAAAGAAATTATTTTACTTTGCTTATCATTTAAATCTGACATACGAGCAATAATAGCACATATGTTCTAAATTTACAATCTGATGTACTTATTCACTCTTAAGTAAGTGATTGATTTGTCTTAACAATCTTGATTTTTTCCTGGCAGTGTTATTAGAATGCAATGCATTTTTTTGCCTAGCTTTATCTAGTGCAGAAACTGCTTGCTTCCCATATTCTTGCGATTTTTCTTTATTACCTTCTAAAATAGCCTTCCTTGTTTCAGAAATCAAATTTTTAACTTTTGTTCTGAAAGGCTGTTTTTCAGCATATCTCCTATTAGAGACCCTTGTTGATTTATTAGATGACAATATTTCTCCTTTATTTTAATCTTTTAACATTTAATACACTTTTTATATTTTCAATTTTTGTAAAAACTGAATTCAACTGACTCATACTTTTTACATATATATTCAAAGTGATATAACTATTGCCGTCTTTATTTTCGGTCATACTTCCACTTATATTGATTCTTTCATCTGAGAGTAAAGAAGTAATATCCTTAAGTAATCCAACACGATCAATAGCTTCAACATAGATTTTAACAGAATATAGAGTTTCATTTAACCCCCATGAAACACTTATAAATCTATCTATTTCTTTCTCACTTAAAATATTTGTACATTTTTTGTCATGAACAGTTACTCCTCTATTTCGAGTTATATATCCAATTATTTCCGTTCCTTTTATAGGGGTGCAACATTTTGCCAATCGAGTTAACAAATCCCCCACTCCTAAAACATTTATTGAATCAGTTGTGTTATCAACAAATTCGTCTTCAGTTATTTGTTTCGTTTTTGTATCTCTAAGTGAAATATTTTTAACCAGATCTGTAATTGAAATTGAACCATTTCCTATATCATTTAACAAATCTTCTATAGAAGAATATTTAGTATTTGCTACTAAACTTTCCAATGTCATATCCAAACCTAATTTAGAAATATCTTTATTTACAAGTGATTTACCTCTTTTGATATTTTCTACTTTCTCTGATTTTCTAAACCAAAGCCTGATTTTCTCTTTTGCAGATGATGTAAAAACATATTTCAAATCTGGATTTAACCAATCTAAATTTGGACCTTTTTCACTAGGACTAGTAACTATATCAACTATATCTCCATTATTAAGCTGTTTATTCAATGCTACCAATTTCTCATTTACCTTAGCTCCTATACATGAATGCCCTATATCAGTATGTATTCTATATGCGAAATCTAGAGGGGTAGATCCTGTAGGTAATTCTTTGATTTCTCCTTTTGGTGTAAAAACATATACCTGATCATTGAAAATATCAGTTTTAAATGAATCAATAAATTCTTGATCTCCTGGTACTTCTCGCTGCCAATCCAATAATTGCCTTAGCCAAATCATTTTCTTATCAAAAGTATCATCATCTACAGATCCTTCTTTATATTTCCAGTGAGCTGCCACACCATGCTCTGCATATTCATCCATTTCTGTTGTTCGAATCTGAATTTCTATAGGATAATTATTATCACCTCGAACAGATGTATGAATAGATCTATACATATTGTCTTTTGGCCTAGCAATATAATCATCAAATTCGCCTGTTAAAGGTGGCCAAATACTATGTATTGCGCCCAAAGAAACGTAACAATCTTTTACATCTTGAACTATTACCCTAATAGCAAATAAATCATAAATTTCATCAATTGTTTTATTTTCTTTTTCATATAACAATATTTTTCTATAAATACTAAACAAATGTTTAGATCTTCCTTTTACTTCGGC
>CAZMBU010000217.1:0-2090 GCA_964564565.1 uncultured Dehalococcoidia bacterium
TATTGTACTTGAAGCAATCATTAAAACAAAAATATTTTCAAAACCTAAAAATCGGGCAATAAGTATTGTTGCAGATCCTTTTGTAAAATCAGCTGTAAACGCAAATATTGCAGGTTTTACCCCTGAAGTTCTTAATACATTTGCTGCTCCTGCTTTTTGAGTACCTTGAGCAAATAAATTTTTACCGTATTTAGAGCTAATTATTGAAGAAAAAGGTATGGCTCCAATAAAATAAGCAAATAAAATGCTACCAGAAATTTTAAAAAACATTTTTTGAGAGATTAAGCCTAACATAATAGTGTCGATATTTTTATACTGCAAGGAATCATATTATATTAATCATACATATAATATGCTTTAATCGATTAAATTATGAATATTTACTTTTCAAATCCAAGGATGCAATAGATAACTCTTTTAGTTTTAAATAAGCTTCATCTAAATCCATAGGGTTAGAAGATGATGGGGCAAAGCCACAATCGGGATTTAAAGTTATATTATCTGTCCCTAAATAATTTATAGCTTTTTCAACTTTTGAAACAATAGACTCAGATTTTTCTATATCTCTAGAAGTATGGTCTACTACTCCCATACCTAAAATTTTATCTCTTGGGAAAGTTTTTAAAATATCAAGTCCTCCGGCAACCGGAGAAGCCAATTCAATTGCTATTCTATCAATATGTAATTGCCTAAATGCATCTGCTATTAAATCATAAGGTCCTTCCGAACCATGTAATCGGTTATAGTGAGCGTGACATAAGTGTACGGAAAAAAATACAGAGTTAAAACCTTCAACAATTTTATTTGTAGATTTCACACTCAATTCAATTTCTTTATCTATGTCACTTATTTTCTCTCTCTTCCTATATTCAGGGTCAACTAATAAAGCTAACCATGGATCGTCAAGTTGTATATTTAAAAATCCAGCGTTCATCAAATTAGTGATTTCATTTCTTATTATAGGAACACAATCCTCAATAAATTCTGATCTGTCAGGATAGGCTTCAGAAGAAAATTTTTCATCCCACATTCTTCTGCCAACCGTATATGCTGAAGGCAGTGTAACTAATAATTTACTTCTTCCTAAAGAATGATTAGTTGTAAATTTTGCTTCATTTAACGCAATAGATTTTACTTGTTTAATTTTGTTTACAACGGCTGGATACATATTTGTAGTATGAGAATCTTGATTAACTGTACCTACGCCAATAAGATCATTTTTAAATCCATCAACAGAATCAGAGAAAACTTTAACATAACTTTCTCTTCTCCATTCCCCATCAGTTATATAATCTAATCCTGCTTTTTCTTGTAAGGTTATGGCAAATGGAACAGCAGTATCTAAAATGCTTTGGAAGTTTGCATCTGAAATATCTCTATTTTTTCTTCTTTCTACAACTTCCATAACCCATTTCGGTCTTGGTAAACTACCTACTACAAAAGAATCAAATGGGTCAGGTAATTTTCGATTTTGATTATTCAATTATTTTTCCTTGAATTTTGTTTGATTCAGATTTAGGTATTATGCCTCTAACAAGAAAATTTGTAAATTCATAAAAATCCATTACAGTTATATCAGGTGAATAATTCAAATCTTCTACAGGTAAATCATATCGATTAATATATGCTCCTTTATAACCGCATGCTTTAGCCCCAATAATATCAAATGAGTGAGAAGCTACCATCATTATTTCTTCAACATTTTTATTTAACATATTAGCGGCTTTTCTATATACAGCAGGGCTAGGTTTAAATAATCCGGCATTTTGAACAGAGATAATATCATTAAATTCAAATATTAATTGTTATGCTGCTAAATGTTCTAAATAATTTTGTTCACCATTGGATAACGCTACTAAATTGTATTTCACGCTCAATTCAGGTAATGATTTCATAGCATCTTCAAATGGTTTTAAACAGTACCAACCATCCATAATATTTTTTATTTGTTTTTCATTGAAAGAAATACCATGTTTTTCCAGGCTATATTTCAATGCTCTTTCACATGTTTTTAAATACCCACTATGACCCAACATTAATATATTATCCTGATACTGTTCAATTCTTTGCCTATCTCTCCATGTATCCCA
>CAZMBU010000218.1:0-2083 GCA_964564565.1 uncultured Dehalococcoidia bacterium
CGTCTTTAGTTTTATGCCCATCACCTGATCCCATAACAAAAATTTTAATTGGCGAATCATATAAATATTCTGAATTATCAGTAGCATTGGATTTTTTAAACCATTTGTTATACCACGCTAAATGGAAATCTTTAAATGATCCAATCGAGGCGTCTTCACCAAATTCTAAATCTCCGGAAAATGTAATCTCTGGTTGTGCTGTTCCGTGTGTCCATGGCCCAATAATTAATTTGACTTCTGAACTCTTAATTTCATTTAATCCAACATAATTTTCTATAGTGGCTCTTGTATAAGAATCATACCATCCACCAACATATATCATAGGTTTGTCTGGATGCTCATCATAATATTCATCAATAGCAAAACCTGGTTGCATCCAATATTCATCATAATCAGTGTTAGTTAATATATCAAATGCCCAACTTTCGTAGTTTGGTATCAGGCTTAATGGTGTTAGTCCTTTTTTTATAGGCCAATTATTTAGCGAATCTTCAAAGTTATAAGAATTTATTGCCAAATCAGTTTCAAGTGATTTTAAATTACTATTAGTATTTGAGGCTGAATGCCAATAAGCCCATGCGATAAATCTTAATTCCATTGCCCCACCCTGCCTTACTGTTGATGTAAATGCATTACTGCCGCCCATATTTACAATCATTCCATTTAAATTTTTAGGATTTTGAGTTGCAGCTGCACTTTGTGTCCAAGCCTGATATGAAGTACCAAATGTACCAACCTGTTTATTTGATTCATTAAACCAATCTTGTTTTCCTATCCAGTCTAATGTATCTAATCCATCTGGAGCTTCTTGTGTTAAAAAGTACAAGTCACCTTCAGATGCAAAACATCCTCTACAATCTTGAGTAATTACAATATATCCATTTGAGCAAAAGTAATTATATCTTTCTGTCAGATTTAATGCTTTTTTATCGTAGGGAGTTCTTTCTAGTAATATAGGAGTATTTTTAATTGTTTTATAATCAGCATCACAAGGTAAATATATATCGGTATATAAATTAATACCATCTCTCATTTTAACTTTGATATCTTTATAAATCTTAATGTTATATTTTGTCATAAATGATAGAATTTATCTGATGTAAAATGATGATAGCTCATACTAGTTTTACTATCAATATTATTTTTATCTTTACAGAGCTATTTTAATTGTATAAAATCAAAAATCATGACCTCTGAAAATAAGACTCTAATTGTAAATCTTTCCAAATTGAATTCTTCCTCTACTTCAAAATTTGGAGGTAAGGCTTCAAATTTAGGTGAATTAATTAATTCAGGCATTAATGTTCCTGAAGGATTTGCACTTAGCACAGAATTATATTTTGGTTTTTTAAATAAATCTAACTTAAAAGACAAAATAACAAATTTAATTCAAAATTCTAGTTCTTTAAAAATAAATGAACTTCAAAAACTGTCTAATCAAATAAAAGAATTATTTAATAAAACACAATTTGATACAGAAATTATTGCAAGTATTGAAAAAGAGTATAAACGTATTGGTTCTTCAAGAGTCGCAGTCAGATCATCTGCTACTTCTGAAGATTCTATGGAAGCTTCATTTGCAGGGCAACAAAATACTTATTTAAATATTATAGGTTTTAATTCTTTGATTGAATCCATTAAGGCATGTTGGGCTTCTGTCTTCGAAGCAAGAGCTATTTTTTATCGGAATAGTCAAAATATAGCACATTTTGAATCTGGAATGTCTGTAGTTATTCAACAAATGGTACAACCTGATGTGAGTGGAGTTATGTTTACATTAGAACCTACAACATTAGATCCGGATAAAATTGTTATTGAAGCAGCATTTGGTCTTGGGGAAGCTGTAGTTTCCGGAATTGTAACACCTGATTATTATGTAATTGAAAAATCCACACAGACAGTAGTTAGGCAAAAACATATGCAACAAACTTTTAAAATTGCATTAAATGATGAAAATGGGAACACTGGAATGTTTTCAGATATTAATAATCAAAATATTAATATTCCTTTAACACCCGAGGAAAGTTTAAAGCCTAAACTTACTGTGGAAAATTTAAAAAGATTAGCTCAACAAGCTCTTTTA
>CAZMBU010000219.1:0-2077 GCA_964564565.1 uncultured Dehalococcoidia bacterium
CCCTTGGAAGTTTATGGGTAGGAACATTGGGTGGATTTTTAGATAAAATTTTCTTGACAGAACATTTTGGAGTATTAATTTCTTTAATGCTCGGAGGTGTTATTTTATTTCTTGTAGGAATAACAATGTTTTTATTTAATACATCTCTTAAAAAAATTTAAATAAATTATTTATTCTAATGTATTCCATCGGGTTTTATCTAAGCTACTGGACCAGAAATCTAACTCAAATTTACAACTGTATATATAGATTGTTTTCATTTTCTGTTTTTGTTGTTCTGTGCAATCTTCAGCTATTTTATTTACTAAATTAGTCATCCATTCAGCAAGCTCTTGAAATTCATTGCCTGCATACATATTTATCCATTCTGAGTAAGCAGGATGTATGCCAGGAAGTTTTGTTGAATTGAGTTTTGTTCCTATTTCCGCATAAGTAGCCATGCATGGTAATAAGGCAGCAGCTATTTCTGGAAAATCAGATTCGTAACCAGTTTTTACTAAAAAATTGGTATATGCACTTGTTGCATTTGTAGGGACTAAGTTTTGAAGTCTAGATTCTGCTATGCCTATCTTTTCGCAAAATGAAAGGTGAAGTTGCATTTCGGTATTTAATGTTTCTTGTAATAAAATACTGAATTTGCTCATTGTCATATAATCAGGAGATTTAATTGTTGCCAATCCTAATATTTTGCCATATTCAATTAAAAATAAATAATCTTGTTCTATGAAATGTTTGAAACAAGAGATGTCTAATGTACCATCTCCAAATCACATAGGAAATTTATGATTAATAATTAAAGATTGTATATCTTTGGTTTCTGAATATAGTTCTTTAGTAAAACTCATTACAATTAAAGTATTAAATGGTTCCTTGGTTTCTGGCTTCAATAAATGCATTTTCCATAGCTTCAATAGTTTGATTTACGTCATCTTCACTATGTTCTGCCATCATTATAAACCTTGATGCTGACCAGGTATCTATTCCTTGATTGATAAGAGATAATCCTAGTTGACTATGTATTTCACCACCATAAGATTTCGATTCATCTTCCTTAGTCAGATTGATAATGTCTTCTATTGAATTTGCTTCAATTCCTAATCTGAAATGAACCAATGAATCATTTCCATATGCTAATCCAGGAATTTCTAATTTTGATAATACTCCGTTTAAGCCGGAAACTAGTTGCTCACCTCTTTTTGTTGCAATTTCATTAACATCAGTCGTTCTTACAATTTCTAAAGCTTTTGCTCCTGCAGCAGCAGATAATGGGTTGGCATTAAATGTACCAGGGTGATACATACCTTTCCCGCCTGGTTTTTTTTCTAGAATTTCCATAAATTCAGCTTTTCCTGTTACGCAACCTCCGGGTAATCCTCCTCCGAGTATTTTAGCCCATGAGCTTATATCGGGTGTTATTCCAAATAGTTCTTCTGCTCCTCCTTTGGCTACTCTAAACCCTGTTACTACTTCATCAAACATAAGTATGATTTTTCTGTCGGTACATAATTGCCTAAGCTCTTTGAGAAAAGAAGGCTTTATTGGATATTGCCCCATGTGAGCACCTGTTGGTTCTAGCATTACTCCTGCAATATCATTATCTTTATCTAATAAAGATTCAAGAATAGAAATATCATTTGGGGGGATAACAATCATTGTATCTAAAACTTGACTAGGGATGCCGTATTCCCAATTTTCATCGGCACCACCTGTTGCTGATGCCCCATCACTCCATCCATGGAAGTGATGTTCAAATTTGACGATTTTATTTTTTCCTGTATGAGCTCTCATTATTCTCATACCCATCATATCTGCTTCAGTTCCGGAACTTGTAAATCTTATTATTTCTGCTGATGGGACTAAATTTTTTATAGCTTTTCCCCATGCAACTTCGTATTCGGTAGATGCTCCAGGCAAGCTACCTTTTGCGATTGTATCTTTAACAACTTTAACTATTTCCGGATGTGCATGTCCTAATAACATTGACCCATGACCTGATTTGTAATCGATATATTCATTTCCATCAATATCCCATTTTTTTGACCCTTGAGCATTTGAGATGTAATAAGGAAAGGGTTTT
>CAZMBU010000220.1:0-2073 GCA_964564565.1 uncultured Dehalococcoidia bacterium
TCGGTCGTCTATCGGCCTGATAGACAAACCGCGTGATCGATCACCATGTTTATGAAAATCAGTTGGGCAAGACGCCCGGTAGCTGTCGCCGACAGCGCGAGCGTTTGGTAAATAACACAAAAACTCTTCGATTCGCATCTTAAGCCCAGCCTAAACCAGGCCTGGAAGACATCATATCGTTGCCTTCCTGTAAGGCCATTTCTGTCGTATTGGTTAAAAGGCACGTGTGAGCAAAAAGCGGTACAACATCAGTTTGGGGGCCTAGTGATAGCATGCTGTCGTTAGTTAATGGGAGTTTCACGTTAATTGCAGAGCTTTACGCCCGTGAATCCGATGGCCCATCTGCTGCTGTGCAACCGAATGGGCATGAGCATCGATTGCAGCAACATTGTATTGAATCTCACCATCGATCCACGCCCACTCAATGCCCCGTCGCCAAACGCCACGTTGCCTACGACCCTTGCGTTTGCCTGCAGTCGTCCCACGATTTTCATCCAACCACTTACCAGAAACCCACATCTAAGGACTCTTACGATAAGGTGCAGCCAAGCGCTCTCTGATTAACTCGGACATAGTTCGGTCTTCGCTATCCGCGTCAACTTCAATCTTAGTCTTAAGCCATTCTGGACAGACAAACGCAATTCGTACCGTATGCCTGATCTTTCTCAATTTTCGTGGGTTCATTAAATCTCTACTGATTACAAACGCTTGTGTTAAGGATAGCAAAACAATACCATTGTCACTTATTAAATGGTTATTAGGTATCGTCTATGGTCTCAGATGTCTACGAGGCGACTTGTACCCGAGGAAGCATCTTCAAGTGGGAAACGGAGAGAAGCCAGCGCGTTTTGGTAGACATGGGCGACGAGCACACTCACCACATAGGGTACAACCCACTCATCACGGAGCCACAACTTTATCTACAGTTCGGGCGACTGCAGGAATCCGAAGAAGACATACGCACGTTCGCCATCAAGTACGGAAAGTTCGGCGGTAAAATCATGTTTACAGAGGAAGGACCACACCTATGCTGGGATTTGATTTGGCTACTAGGTGAAATACGTGAATTTAAAAATGCGATCGACATATGGTCTGAACTGTCGGATCGAGTCGATGGAGAATTGACCGAGAATATGCAGGTGCAATGGAATGCCTGTATGCCTTTAATCATCAAAAAGGTAACCGAATACGTGCAACCGATGATTTTTCATTACCCAAGGATGCGGTCGGTTTGGTGCTGCCAAGGTACTATTCCGACAGCATGGCTTCAACTTTGGATGTCAATTGGACAACAAAAGCCAGTCGGGCAATGCCCTGAATGCTCTTCCTTGTTTCAAAAAGGCCCCAAGCGTCGGTATGAACGCAAGTTCTGCTCACAATCCTGCAAGCAGAAATCGTGGAGGAGAAGACAGAAATGAAACCGTTGCCCGAAGGCATCAGAGAGAAAAGTGGCAGACTGTACATTGAGTTTCAGTACGCAAAAAAACGCTACTATGAATCAACTGGCCTCATCGCTCGAAACGCCGAAGGCAAACTGCACAGATCAAATATAGTCGAAGCCGCGAAGCAACGTAATAGACGGCTTGAAGGCTTCAAATACGGTATCGAAACTGATGATGATAGCGGGGACGATTTAAAAACAGGGACTTTCGCAGAGGTTGCGCAAGCATATTTAGATGCATTGGAAGTAAAGACATCTACTCGAACGAGTTACAAACAACTCCTACAGATTTATTGGATGTCATCGCTCCAACATCGACAAGTTAGCGCGATAAAAAGGCCCAAGTTACGAAAAATCGTTCGCGAGACAAAATGGTCTTCAAACAAGGTAAAACGTAATGCTGTCAGTGTTCTTCATCAAATTTTTGAGTTCGCGAGAGAAGATGGATACCGTGACGACAATCCGGCACAAAAAATTGCAACGAAAAGCAATCGACTACAATCGACAGCCGAGATTGATCGAGAGCATCCATACAAGCCCAGCGAACGGGACACGCTGCTGAATTGGCTGCAATCGAATGCCAGGGTTGAGACGTACGCTTACTTTCTCACCGCATTCTTTACTGGGATGAG
>CAZMBU010000221.1:0-2071 GCA_964564565.1 uncultured Dehalococcoidia bacterium
CTGAGGAACTCATAGAACTTTGTAAAGAAGCTGCAAAACTTGGAGGTTTTTATCACACTCATACAAGAGCTTTATTAAGTACAAAAAATAATGTATTGGCACCTTGGGAGGAGGCTATAGATATAGGTAAAGGTTCTGGAATTCCAGTACATTTAACTCATTATCGGCAAAATCCAGGTAAGGGAACTTATCAAGATTATTTAGGTTTAGTAGAAAATGCAAGAGACAATGGAATGGACGTCACTTTTGATTGTTATACTTATCCATATTCAGGAACAACATTAACTATAATTTTACCTAACTGGAGTAAAGATGGTGGCCCAGAAGCATTGATAAAAAATCTTTCTTCTAAAAATACAAGAGATCGAATGGCTAAAGAAATGAATCCTTCAGGATATCCAACTCATTGGTTAACAAATTTTAAAAAACCACACAATAAAAAATATGAAGGATTATCAGTTAATGAAATTGCAGCAATTAAAAATCAAGAGCCATCTGATACAATTTTTGATTTATTGTTAGATGAGAATTTAGGTATTTCCCATGTAGGTTTTGGAACCAACCCTCATACATTACCTGAATTTGTTAAACATCCTGCAGGCATGATCGCTTCTGACTCGATATTGTTCGGAGATTTTCCAAGTCCTAGAACTTATGGAAATTTTACAAAAGTTATTTCTGAATTTTCGAGAGATGATAAATTTCTTACATTACCAGATGCTATAAGGAAAATGTCTTCTTTCCCCGCACAAAGATTAGGATTGCATTCCAAAGGATCTTTGATTGATGGTTACGATGCCGATGTTATTGTTTTTGATTTACCAAAAGTTCATGCACCTGCAACAAAAGCTAATCCACGACAGCTTGCTGAAGGAATCGAGCATGTTATTGTTAATGGGCAATTTGTTATAAAGAATAGCGAACATACAGGAAACCTTCCAGGAAAAGCTATTCGTAGAGGTAGAGACTCATAAATATTATTGAGTTTTCAAACACCAAGTTTCGTTATCATAAATAATTAAATTACCAAAGTATAGTTTTTGGAAAGAGATCAATTCATCAGATTCAGAATAGTAATTTTTAGTTTCTTGCCTGTATTCAAATTCACTACTTTTAATTTTGCTTATAGTTTCTTGTAATTTGGGGTCTTGGAAAAACTGGTTAAATATTTTCCCCCCTTCTGATTTACCCATGATTATACAATGTTCTTTCTTTTCTTTATCCGCAGGAAATTTAAAATTTTTATTTTTGGATAAATCAACTGCATCAATAATCATTTGAATTTGATCTTTATTATTGATTGGATATTCTTGATTATTTTTAATATCATATCTCGTACTGATAATAATATTGAGGCCTTTTTTTAAGTTTGGGTTATTTATTTTGCAAGGCTCTTTGCCACATGTTATTGGTTTATCTAATATAGCTAAATACAACTTGTTGGGATTATTAAATCCAATTTTGCTTAAATAAGATGAAATTATTTCTATTGAATCCAATTCATTTTCTTTTGGTATTGAAAATATTTCTGAATGATTTAAAGGTATTCTCACAAAAGAAATATCATGTTTATTATTTTCATCATAATCAAAATGTATCTTCTGGCTTGATTTTTTATATAATTCTTTTTCTAATTCATTAAGAAATTGTTCGCCTTTGCCGCTAATATCAAACTCATTGTCATTACCGTCATTAGTTAAAATATAAATCATATGTATTTGATAATCATTTGATGTATCATCTCTGTCAGATATTGATCTGTTCTTTTTAGAATCATTTTTTTTAATGTGAGTAAGATTATTTTGATTTTCAAATGAATTGCAATTAAAGGGTATATTTATAGTTAAGTCTTTTTTTATTTGTATATTTTGATCTACATACCTTTCACACAAGTCTTTTATATTTTTAAATATAAAATCTTTCATTATTTGGCGGGCTTCTGGTTCTTCTTTTATAAATGCAAAAGTTTCAGTAGGCATGGTTAAGCTTTGGATGATTTCTTCAATGATTTCTTTGTAATCATTTTGAATGTCTTTATCAATTTGAATTTTTATTTTAAATAATCCTATGG
>CAZMBU010000222.1:0-2064 GCA_964564565.1 uncultured Dehalococcoidia bacterium
AATGAAAGACCCTTCAACGTCTAGGCAAGCAACTTTCTTAATATTTATAGCTCATAATTTGGAAAGAATTGCAGACAGATCAACAAATATTGCAGAAGATACAATCTTTTTAGTTACAGGATCATCAAGAGAATTAAATTAAATAATATAAATAAAAGGAGAATATATGTACGGTACTGTATTTAGTTTAAATGTTAAAGAAGGGCACAAAGAAAAACTTATTAAGGTGATGGAAGCAAATGATAGAACTCCTGACGGAATGATTGCTTGGTTTTTAATGAATCCCGATGATGCAGGTAAAGATTTAATAGGTGTTGCGGTATTTGAAAATAAAGATGCTCATTTAGCTAATGCAAATAATCCTGATCAACATGAATATTTCGTTGCAATGATGGAACATTTAAATTCTGAACCAACTTGGACAGACGGAGAATTTGTTACAGGGATGGTGGCTAAATAAATTGTTTTCCTCAAACTTGAGTTAAGGTAATACTCAGCATGGTGCGGGCAGTATATTAATTTCGCTCAAATCTTCCTGAGATACATTATTGTTTTGTAATGGATGGGAATACATTTGAGCAATTTTATTCCAGTTAAAGAAAATAACTATAAAAATTGAAATAATAATAAGAAATTGCAAATAGATAATAATAATTTTTTTCTTAATCATTGATTAATTTATTGAATCCAAGAATCATCTAAACTTTTTATAAATAATTTTTTTAGATCACTGCCATTTACTTCAATAGGACTTAATTTTACTACTCTGTGTTGAGGTAAAGTGACTTTTACTAATTCATCTACATCTGATTCTTTGTAACCTAAGTCTGATAATTTTGTAGGCATTCCAATGGAATTCATAATATCTTTTATTGCTCTTGGTAGCATGATATTAACATTGTTTTCATCTACATCTGAAATACCTAAAGCTTTTGTTACATCTACATGTCTTTGAGGGTCGCTTTTTGCAGTAAAATTAAATATGGCAGGTGCTGTGATTGCCACAGATAATCCATGAGGTATCATAGGATGATCTTGTGGATAATCATTCAGGAAAAATTCTTTTACATTTCCAGATACTGCATAAGACATGCCGTGACATAAATGGCAACCAGCATTTCCAAATCCTATTCCCGCATATGTGGCTGCTAGTAACATTTGAGATCTAGCTTCGTGGTTATTAGGATCATTTACAGCATTATAAATATTTTCAGCTACCATTTTTACAGCTGTTAAAGACCATATATCACTTATCGGATTTGATCCCTGATATGATGGTCGTAAACCAGGAGTTTCTGGTTTATTTCTTGTATGAAATGGAATTGCAGTATATGATTCAAGTCCATGGCACAAAACATCTAAGCCACTGCACGCGACTACATTTGGTGGGATAGTTCTAACATTTTCAGGATCTATTAAACCTATCAAAGGTCTTAATTCTCTATGTGCAATAGCTGTTTTTGCGTTCATTTCTTCATAATCAAATACTGCAGTACCAGTTGTTTCACTTCCTGTTCCTGTTGTTGTTGGAATAGCAATCATTGGTTTAAGTTTTCCAGGCACTGGGGTCCCTTTACCTATTGGAGCATTAACATAAGTCATAAAATCAGCCGGATAAGTGGAATAAAGATTAGCTGCTTTAGCTGTATCCATGCTGGATCCTCCTCCTACCCCAACAAAACCATCTATATTATTTGTTACAGCAAATTCTATTGCTTTTTTGAATGAAGAATCTGTGGGCTCAACACTTACTTCTGAAAAAAGAATCGGGTTAAGATTATTTTGCTCTATTGATTTTATGGTTTTTGTGACACTGATATGATCAATTAAATTTTCATCAGTGATAATCATTATATTATTACAATTTAATCTTTTAAATTCCCAGCCAACTTCTTCAGTAACTCCATTCCCGAACTTAATACTGGATGAATCAATTGTAAATGCTGTTTCTTTTAAATTACTCATTTTGAATTAAATCTGATAACAAAAATCCATGCTTGTAATCAAGCATGGATTTTTGATTTTGTATTTTAAATAGTTAGAAAATTATTATTTTTTCCAAGC
>CAZMBU010000223.1:0-1824 GCA_964564565.1 uncultured Dehalococcoidia bacterium
TGATGATTTAGACTATACCGGTGATGTTGAATTTACATTCCTACAATATAAATCTCTTACAAACATGAAATTTGGTGAAGTCAAAGTTACTTTTGATTATAATAAATGGGATAGAAAATACATTAATGGAAATGAAATTGACACTTATGACTCCCTAACTAACCACGGTAATTTTGTATTTCTCTATGATATAGGTAATATTGAAAATGCAACTAGCTTAGATTATTTTAACTACAGTTCAAAATTTAACAATATGGGCTCATATACATCTTCAGTAGATAAAGATGCTAGTCAAATAGGATTGATTCATAATATAGATTATGAGCTAACAAATAATTTATTGTTTAGTGGAGGAATAAGATATGACTATAATTCTCAGCATGGTTCACAAGAAACTTATAGGTTAGGCATAGGAAAATATTTTGAAAAAACTAAGTATTATTTTTCTTTATCTACTGGCTATAAGAATCCAACAATGTATGAAATGTTTGGAGCTGACAGCTATGGATATATAGGCAATCCTGACCTAAATCCTGAAACTTCTATTAATAAAGAAATAGGTTTTAATTTGTCTAACAATCCAATTAATTTTGAAATATCTTTATTTGACACAAGTATAGAAAATATGATCACATATTCAAATTCTACATATTCAAATGATACTGATGGTTCTAGCATAATGAAGGGGGCTGATATTGAAGCTAATTTTAGTTTTAAAAATTTACAATTAAATAATTCCTTATCCCATGTACATGCAGTAGATTCTTCAGATACTTGGTTAAAAAGAAGGCCCCATGATATTTTTTACACTTCAGTGAAATATTGGAAAGATAGTTTTTGGGTGCAACCTAGCTTATTATATTATGGAGATTATTCAGATACTCATTCAAGTGATTACACAACTATTCAAGTTAAAAACAGAACGATAACAGATTTATCTATGGGATATAATAACTTTATCTTTAATATTAAAAATGTATTTAATGATAATTTTGAAAGACCTCATGGGTACAACCAAGGAGGAAGATATTTAGAATTAAGATATGAAATAAAATTTTGAATTATATTTAAATTAATTAAAAATTATAAGTTTTTTTGCCGAACACTAAGAACATTACATTTAATTAGAAGCATAAAACGTAATGAAAAAAATGGTAGAAAAAATATTGCGGTCATGCTGAATTTTATAGAGTAGAGATAACTAGGGCTATATTGAATACTGTAATAAATTGATTAATAGATGAACAACACGGACTTAATGTATTGGTTTTTAAGATAATTTACTCGTTACACTTTAATTTAGGGGTTTAAAAATTGGTGAACAAATAATTTATAATTAATTTTCTTGTCCTAGTCCAAAGAATTATCTGATAATAGATTATGAGTTACGTTATAGATGAAAAGTGTATTAAATGTAAAACTATGGAATGTGTTGAAATCTGTCCTGTAGATTGTTTTTATGAAGGGGACAATATGGTTGTTATTCACCCTGACGAGTGCATTGATTGTGGAGTATGTGAACCAGAGTGTCCAGTGGAATCTATACATCCTGACACGGATGAGAATATGGATAAATGGCTCGAAATTAACAGAAAATATGCAGAGGTATGGCCTGTAATATCAAAAAAAGGATCTTCCCCTGAAGATTGGGAAGATTGGGTCGATATACCCAATAAATATAAAGAACACTTTAGTGAAAAACCAGGAAAAGGTGGCAGAAAATGAGAAGAAAAAGCTAAAGGAAGGCCATTTCTTTTTTTCCCTGAACAACACCACGCAAAGACTTCCCTCTAATACTTCGTGAAGAAGCGTAAGCTTCCATCC
>CAZMBU010000223.1:1834-2058 GCA_964564565.1 uncultured Dehalococcoidia bacterium
TTTTTTAAATCTTCTAAGCTTAATCTTTCCACATTTACTCTTTTTTGATAAATTGGGTGAAGTCTATTTGATGGATACAAGCATTGAATAAGATATTCCAAATACCCGAGCCATTTTACAAGAGGATAAACTGTCCATCGAGGCAAGCTATCTACAAATTTACTTCCAACTATAAACTTTTCAATAAATTTAGTTATTGGTTGGAATTTTATATGCTTATATTT
>CAZMBU010000224.1:0-1743 GCA_964564565.1 uncultured Dehalococcoidia bacterium
CCAAACAAATTATCTACATGCTTTAAAGCTTTATTACTTTCTTCTGCATTTAATCCAAAATTGTGCTGGCTTTTATCGGGTTCGTCAAACCATATAATACTTACATCAGATAAATTACCTTCATCTAGATCATTTAAAATATTTATAATATGATTAGTGGAATCATAATCAGGAATATTTTGCTCAGGCCATTCATGGATACTATCAGGTAAATTAGAATATTTATTTTTATCTAAATTTATATCTCTATGAAATGTAGTTTGCTTGTTTTTAATTATTTCAGTATTTTGGATAATAGCATTACCGCTTGTACCAGAATTTAATACCATAAAACTCAAGCCATTGTCAGATAAAATTTCAGACAAAGAAGGAACTAATAATATTTCTCCTGTACGGTTGTATAAATCCAACATCTCTGAATATAAAACCGGAAGGATAATTTCTGTATCATATTCTCTAAACACCATCGTATTTCCAACTATGCCATGTGTGCCCGGGTTAACTCCAGTAACAATACTAGCCGCATTGCTTCTCGTCACAGTTGGAAAAGTAGAATGATGATTTTCAAAACTAAAGCTGTTGTTTTTAAATTTATATAAATTAGGAGATTGTAAATCATTTATCTGATTCATCTGCAATCCATCTAATCCAATAATTAATATTTTTTTCATGATTTTTTAATTATTAATAATGTAAGATTAAATCACAACGCAAAATAAAATGGTTAATAACAAAATAATACAATATAAGCCGATATCCATTATTATAATAAACATAATAATAGCCATTACAGGAATTATAGTAAAATCTCAACATAATCTATTACCTGAAATCTTATTACCTATAATGTATGGATTCTCAATTTTTTCAGCTGCTCTGATTATTTCATGGGCAGCAGAATCAAGTGAAAAAGATATTTCAGGATCTTTCGTAATCGCAATAATTGCATTAATTGCTGTTCTGCCTGAATATGCAATAGAAACTGTATTAGCATACACAGCAGGCCAGTCATACAAATTAAATAATTTTGTTTACACTGACAGAGTTGGTTATGTCTCTGCAAATGTAACTGGGGCAAACAGGTTATTGGCCGGACTTGGATGGCCAATTATTATGTTAATAAATATGTTGAAAAACAATCATTTATCAAATATTAAAAATGATAATAAACTTGAATTACTTGTCCTTGGATTAGGAGCAATTTCTATGATTATTGCTTCAACTATTAAATTTCAGCCAATATTTATTTCTTTTATATTAATAATCATTTATCTAATTTACTTATTTATTACATCTAAACAAGAATCAGAAGAATCAGAATTTATTGGGATAAGTGAGTATCTTGCAAATTTGCCTAAACCAACAAGAATTACAACAAACATTTCATTGATAATATTTTCAGCTATAACAATATTTATGGTATCTCATCCATTCGTTGAATCTCTTATACATATTGGAGGCACATTAGGTATAGATGAATATTATTTAATTCAATGGCTAGCACCACTGGCATCTGAGAGCCCTGAAATTATTATAGCTTCTTTATTTGCTATAAAAGGAAAATCGCTTGAATCTATATCAGTAATTCTTTCCTCACAAGCAAATCAGATGTCATTATTAATCGGTAGTATGGGTGCGATTTTTTCTTTTGCAACATCTTCTATAATAAGTTTTCCTCTAAATAATCCACAAGCAATTGAATTTTTATTAACAGCTGCTTTCGCTTTCTTGCAGATAAGTATG
>CAZMBU010000224.1:1794-2046 GCA_964564565.1 uncultured Dehalococcoidia bacterium
AGTATGATTTTATGGGGTAAATTTAATATGATTTTATGGGGTAAATTTAAATTACAAATGCCTATATTTTTACTAATAATATTTTTTATACAACTGATTATTACTGATTCTTCTATAAGAGCTTATTTATCAATAGCTATATTTATATTTGCGTTAACATATTTGACACTGTTTTTAACACAAAATAAAATCAAAACCGAAAAATAATAAAATGCTGAATCAAAATAAAGAAAACCAACTTAATAATTGGTT
>CAZMBU010000225.1:0-1768 GCA_964564565.1 uncultured Dehalococcoidia bacterium
TTACACTTGTAGAATGTGCAGAATGAGCCCAATCATAAATATACCAACTTCTAATAGATTTCTTATCGCTATCTGGTAGATCACTTAAAACCTTGTTTGCCATAACTCTTATCCATTAAAAATAATATTGACTTATTCTTATAAAATCCTCATTATAGTCTTCGTGAAATAAAAGGATCAAAATATAAGGAACTAAATGAATCATATATCTAAAATTTCGAAAAAGCTAGGCTTAGACAATAAAGAAATAATTTACATAGGAAATTACAAAGCAAAAATACCATTTGAATTAATCAAAGAAAAACCAGGCAACGGTAAATTAATTGTAGTTACAGGAATTACTCCCACTAAAGCAGGTGAAGGGAAAACTACAACTGCTATTGGATTAACACAAGGATTAAATAAACTTGGTAAATCAGCTGTTACAAGTTTAAGAGAACCTTCACTGGGTCCTGTTTTTGGGATAAAAGGAGGAGGAACAGGAGGAGGTAAATCTAAAGTTATACCAGAAGATGAAATCAATATACATTTTACAGGAGATGCGCATGCAATAGGATCTGCTCACAACCTGCTAGCATCACTCGTAGACAATGCCATTCAACGAAATCAAATTGATAATATGGATCCTTCAGGAATTACTTGGAACAGAGTTACAGATGTACTAGACAGAGGATTAAGAAATATTGTTATAGGTATGGGAGGAAAAAATAATGCTCCATTAAGAGAGACAAGCTTTGATATTGTTACAGCATCAGAAATAATGGCCATAATGGCACTTTCAAAAAATTTAGATGATTTAAGAAACAAATTATTAAATATTGTTGTTGGATATGACAATTCACAAAAACCAATATATGTGAAAGATTTTGATTTCGTCGGATCACTGCTTTCCATTCTAAGATATGCCCTAATGCCTAACATTGTTCAAACTACCGAGGGTAATCCTGCCATTATTCATACAGGACCATTTGGGAATATTGCACATGGATGTAGCTCAGTTATAGGTGATACATTTGCAACACAAGTTTCAGACTATGTTTTATCTGAAGCGGGATTTGGAGCTGATTTAGGATTTGAAAAATTTATGCATATTAAATCAAGAACTTCAGATTTAAAGCCTCAGGGAGCTGTAATAGTAGGAACAATCAGAGCGATCAAATCCCATGGAGGTGTTAAATTTGCTGATTTAAGTAATCCTAATTCAGAAGCAATAAATATTGGAATAGATAACCTTATTCACCATATAAACAATATTTCTAAATTTGGACTTAAACCTGTAGTTGCTCTTAATATATTTCCTGATGACAAACTTGAAGAAATAAAACTTGTAAAATCTTTACTTTCAAACACCAAAGCATTTGCTGTAGTAGAATCTGATAGTTATTCAAGAGGCGGAGAAGGCAATTTAGAATTGGGAGAAGCTGTAATAGAATCAAGTAAAAACAAAATATCACCTAAATATATTTACGAACTTGAAGATACAATAAAAGAAAAAGTCCACAAATTAGCAACTAACATTTATAATGCAAAGGATGTTAAATGGGCGCCAATTGCTTCCAGAAAAGTTAAAACTTTTGAATCAAATGGATGGGGAAATATGCCAATTTGTATGGCAAAAACCCCTCTTTCTATTTCTCATAAACCAAGATTAAAAGCACTTCCAAAAGATTACACATTTGAAATAACAGATATTAGAGCATCAGTTGGAGCAGGATTCATATATCCTATAGCAGGATCCATCATGACAATGCCGGGATTACCTGGTAAC
>CAZMBU010000225.1:1778-2027 GCA_964564565.1 uncultured Dehalococcoidia bacterium
GCTTAAGCTGCTTTCTCTTTTTTACTAAATCGAATAAATTCCCAAAAGGAACGTCTTGGTTTTGGCAAAGCTAATGTTTGTTGTCTGACAATAGATATTAATTCGCCAAGTTGATATTCTTTATTTTTTATTTCATTTTTAAGATCAGTGTTTTCTTGAATCAAAGATTCTGAATCTTTATTATTATATTGTGTTTTATAATAATTTAATGCAGATGGTTTAATTTCTATATATTTACGCTTACCAATC
>CAZMBU010000226.1:0-1977 GCA_964564565.1 uncultured Dehalococcoidia bacterium
ATATGATGAAAAAATTATTTTTTATCATTTAGGGCTAACTATTAGGTTGCCAACTAAAGTTTCTTCGTTAGTTGTTTTTTCTGTTTTATGATGATCATGCCCATCGTGATTTGATTTGGGATGAAAGGCTATTGGGAAATTTCCTGTAGCGTTTAATTTTAATGTTATATTTGATATTTTGTTTTTTGAAATTTCCCCTTCAATATTATATCCATGTATATGTAATTTCCCATCTATATCACTAGTAATATTTAAATTCAACTCAGAGTTTTCTTTGATATTTATGCTATCAGGGAGTAATTCCATATTTTTGAAAGTTAGATCAAATTTTATTTTTGTAAATTCTTCGTTATTTGCTGAACATCCATATGATAAAAAAGTTAACAGGACAATAACAGATGTCATTTTTAATATTTTAATTTTCATTTTTAATTTTCCTTAATTTCGTATATTTTCTTATAAATATTAAAATTGGAATAAAGATGAATAAGAACATCATAAATATAATTAAAGAGTTTAAAATATTAGTGGATTCTTTTACATTTATTTTTTTCAATATTTCAGTTTTTCCAATTTCAGATTCTACAGTAATTTTAATTTCATGAATACCGGTATTTTTTAAAACAGTATCGTATTCATAAAAAAGCGGGGAGTTTAATGATTTTTTTGCTGAATTTATTTCGCTAAAATCAGGTCCATTTATATTGATTAGTACTTCTGCATTTATATATTCCATATTTGAAGAATTTTGAACAGAAGCCGCAATATGGAGTGGGCCAACCGAGGGATATTCGGGGAAAAACCCATAATTTATCAGGTGGTTTTTGTCATTTAGTATTGTGTATTTTTCTATTCTTCCATTACCTTCTAGTAAATTTGGTAATATAAAAAACATACATAGTAAAAAAGCAAATAAATATATAGTGGGAAATGTTCTTGTATACATTTTATTTATAAAGACATATTTTGCATAATGGTATCTATGTCTTTATCACCTCTGCCACTTAGTCCTACAACAACAATATCATCAGAGTTTAGTTTGGGAGCAAGGTTTTCCAGGTGAGCAAGTGCGTGCGCTGGTTCTAGTGCAGGGATAATTCCTTCTAGTTTTGAAGTTAATGCCAATGCTTTTAAAGCCTCATCATCTGTAGCAGCTACGTATTCTGCTCTTTCTATGTCTTTTAAATAACTATGTTCAGGGCCAACTCCAGGGTAATCTAATCCTGCTGATATACTATGTGTTTCAATTATTTGCCCGTCATCATCTTGAATTATATATGTTTTAGTTCCATGAAGAATTCCAATTTCACCTTTTACAAGTGTAGCTGAATGTTGATCAGTATTTATTCCTTTTCCACCAGCTTCAATGCCTATCAAATTAACTTCTTTATCTTCTATAAATGGATAGAATAATCCTATTGCATTACTTCCTCCTCCTACACAAGCAAGTAAATAATCAGGTAATTTGTTTTCAAGTTCTAATATTTCTTTTTTTGTTTCTTCTCCTATTATTGATTGAAAGTCTCTCACCATTGTAGGATAAGGGTGCGGTCCTATTACACTTCCTATTAAATAATAACTGTCTGTTACATTTGTTACCCAATCTCTCATTGCTTCGTTAATTGCATCTTTTAGGGTTTTACTTCCTGTACTTACACTTACTACTTCTGCTCCTAATAATTTCATCCTGTAAACATTTAGAGCTTGCCTTCTGATATCCTCTTCCCCCATGTAAACTATGCAATTCAAACCTAATCTTGCACATATCGCAGCTGTGGCAACACCATGTTGGCCTGCACCGGTTTCTGCTATTATCCTTTGTTTTCCCATTTGTTTGGCCAATAATCCTTGCCCAACTGCATTATTTATTTTGTGTGCTCCAAGATGGGCTAAATCTTCACGTTTAAAGTATATTTTTGGGCCTTTGTAATGTTCAGATAGATTTTTTGCAAAATACAAGGGTGTTGGTCTACCAAC
>CAZMBU010000227.1:0-1974 GCA_964564565.1 uncultured Dehalococcoidia bacterium
GGGAGTTCGAGTCTCTCATCTCCCTCCATATTATGCCATTTAATTTTTTCTCTTTTGTTAGCTGCTAAGAATGTATTATTTTTCACAAAACTCTTAAGAAATTTTTTCAATTATGGAATCTCGTTCTTTACTAGGTGTTTTATTTACTCTACTTTGACAATATCCAAGTTAACATATGTTTATAAAAAATATACTGCTGTTTTTTTTATTTAGCGAGATTATTTTTGCATAAGATTATTATCGTTGGCGCAGGTTTTGCAGGCTTACAAGCAGCTAAAGTTTTAGCTACATCTGCATTAGATATAACGATTATTGACAAAAAAAATTATCATTTATTTCAACCTCTGTTATATCAGGTAGCAACAGCAGGTCTTTCCCCAGCTGATGTAGCGCTGCCAATTAGAAACATTTTTCGTTCGCATAGAAATTTTAAAGTTATTTTGGATGAGTTAATTGAAATTAAACCTGAGCTTAATCAAATTAGAACTAAAAATAAGATATATTCATATGATTACCTTATTTTATCGACAGGTTCAGAACTAAATTATTTTGGTCATGATCAGTGGAAAAAATTTTCACTTGGTTTGAAAAATATTGAAAATGCCACATTACTTCGAGGTAAGATTTTACAAGCTTTTGAAAAAGCTGAAAGAATAGATGATGATAAAACGATAAAAAAACTTCTGAAATTTGTTGTTATTGGAGGAGGTCCAACAGGGGTTGAAATTGCTGGAGCTATAGCTGAATTGTCTAAAAAAGTATTATCAAAGGAATTTGCAACAATTGACACAAAAGCTGCACAAATAATTCTATTAGAATCAGGAGCTAGTATATTGTCTAAAGCTTCACTTAGTTTATCTGTTTATGCAAAAGACAGTCTTGAAAAACTTGGTGTAAAAGTAAAATGTAATTCTGTTGTAGAAAATATTTCAGAATGTTTGGTTACAACAAATTCTGAATCTATTGAGGCAGAAACAATTATATGGTGTGCTGGAATTAAAGCTTCACCCATTAAAAATTGGATAGATGTTAAGACTGATAAGATTGGCAGAGTGTTTGTAAATGATGATTTGTCAATAAACTTATATCCTAATATTTTTGTAATAGGTGATGCTTCTCATGTTAAAGATAAAAATGACAACCCCTTACCCAGCCTAGCACCCATTGCTAAACAAGAAGGAAGTTTTGTTGCTGAAGTTATTAAAAAATATATTTTTAACGATAAAACCCAAAATAAATTTTACTACAAAAACAGAGGCTATCTTGCTACTATAGGGAGGTCAAAAGCAATCGTTGATTTTGGTTGGTTTACGTTAAAAGGCAGAATTGGGTGGATATTTTGGTCATTGATACATATTTATTTTTTAATAGGTTTTCGCAACCGTTTTATGGTTTTTATAAATTGGGTTTGGTCATATGTAACCTTTAGTAAGGGTGCTCGATTGATAACAAATAATAAAAATGAAAATATCTCTTCATAATGAGGAGTTATATCTAGGTTTACGGTGGTTATTGGTGGATGTATATTTTGTTCAAATATTATTTTTTTTGTACATTTAATAAATTAATGTGGTAGTAAGCCAAATTCAACTCACGCGGGAGTAGTTCAGCTGGTTAGAACGCCGCCCTGTCACGGCGGAGGTCGCGGGTTCGAATCCCGTCTCTCGCGCCATCTTTTTTAATACTTAAAATTTTATATGCTATATATTTGGAGACATTTTGTTATCCTTGAATAATTTAATAAATGTATTAGTTAACCCTAATTTATAAAGGAAATTGTGGCATCTTTCTTATTTGAATACTTACCTATACTTATCTTTATTTTTGTAGGCTTGGTCATTGCGATTAGCATGACAGCAATTCCTTTTATTATAGGCAAATCAAAACCTGATAGTGAAAAACTATCAGCGTACGAATGTGGTTTTGAAGCTTTTGATGATGCAAGAGGAAGATTTGATGTAAGATTTTATTTAG
>CAZMBU010000228.1:0-1957 GCA_964564565.1 uncultured Dehalococcoidia bacterium
GATTTTTTACTTGCAAAAACATTAGAACTCCTAAAAAAAGTAGCAAACTAATTATTTGACTTTAAAAGATTAATATGACTAATATTAATCAATATTTTTTCAAAGGATTAGTTATGGATTCAAATAAAGATATCATTGATGTAAAAATGAAAATGATGATGGGCATCAAAGTTCCTATGAGAGATGGTGTGGAACTTACAACTGATATCTATCTTCCAGAAGACAAACTACCCTGCCCCATAATATTGCAACGATCTCCTTATAACAGCAATGTAGAAGCCAGTGTTAAAGAAGCAGTATATTTAGTTAAAGAAGGTTACGGAGTAGTATTACAAGATGTTAGAGGAAGGTGGGATTCTGATGGCGAATGGTACCCTTTCAAACATGAAGCTGAGGATGGTTATGACACACAAGAATGGATAGGTTCACAAGAATGGTGTGATGGGAATATTGGAACCATAGGAGGTTCTTATCTTGCAATGGTGCAATGGCAAGCAGCTCCTTTACGAAGCAAATATTTGAAAGCAATGGCACCGAAAGTAGGTTATTCTAACTTTTATCACAATTGGGTATATACAGGAGGAGCATTTCAACTAGCGTTCAATTTAAGATGGATCGCAATCCAAATGCATACAAGAACTAATCAAGTACAATATTTGTGGATGCCAAAATCAAATCATCAATCTGATATTCAATGGCACTTACCTTTAATTAATATGGATGAAAAAGCTGGTAGAGTTTCAAAAATTTGGAAAGATTGGGTGAGCCATCCAAGTTATGATGAATATTGGAAAAAATTGAATCCTATAGAATCGAAATACGGTGAAGTAAATGTCCCTACATATGGAATGGGAGGATGGTATGATGTTTTTCTTCAAGGCACTTTAAATAATTACATGGGTGTTAAAAAACAAGGATTGTCTCCAGGTAAAGAAAATCAAAAAGTTATTATCGGTCCATGGATTCATTCTCTAGCAAATGACGGAGAAGAAACAATAACAGGAGATATTGATTTTGGAGAGAATGTCAAAATAGATTTATTTAATGAAAGATTAAAATGGTTTGACTATTGGCTTAAAGGTATTAATAACGGTATGAACAAAGAGGATTCTGTAAAAGTTTTTGTAATGGGGAAAAATCAATGGAGAACAGCAACTGACTGGCCAATTCCTGAAACTAAATATACAAAATTTTATATTCATAGTGATGGTAGTGCTAACGGTTGCAAAGGTGATGGTATTTTAAATATAAATCCACCATTAGATGAAAAAAATGATCAATTTATTTATGATCCTTCTGACCCTGTTCCTACAACAGGTGGTAGTACTTGTTGCAGTGAAGATGTTACACCTGTACCTATGGGGCCTAGAGAGCAGAAAAAAATCGAACATAGAAACGATATCCTTATCTACAATACTGAACCTCTGGAAAATGACATTGAAGTCACAGGTCCTATAGAAATGATCCTTTATGCTTCTAGTGATTGTAAAGACACTGATTTCACTTGTAAATTAATAGATGTTTTCCCTGATGGTAAATCCATAAATATTGCACAAGGAATACAAAGAGCTCGATATAGAGATTCATGGGAAACCCCTGAACTTCTAGATTCAGGTAAAATTTACAAATTTACTATTGATATGTGGTCAAGTAGTAATTATTTTTTCAAAAATCATAAAATCCGTATTGAAATATCTAGCAGTAATTTTCCTCAGTTTGACAGAAACCCTAATACAGGTAATGAATTTGGAATGGATACAGAACTTAAAATTGCTAATCAAAATGTATTTCATAATAAATCTTATGATTCGCATATTATTCTACCGATTGTAACCTAAGTTATGTGACTTTCTTTTACAGTAAACTTTTTTAGTAATTTTTCACTAGGTGTAGGCAAATCAGTAATAGGATCAAACAAATATGGAGATTTAAACTCATTATATGGTTCAAACAAATC
>CAZMBU010000229.1:0-1940 GCA_964564565.1 uncultured Dehalococcoidia bacterium
TTGGACGTAGTTCATGGTTTACAACAAAGAGTGGGAATCTTTCTTCTGTTATTTCCACGCTAGGAGCTCTGATACCTCCAGCTACATTAACTTCTCCTACACAAGTCCATCCGTCATTACCAGATGACGCTCCTCCTCCTCCTCGTCCCATAAAATAATGCCATATAAAATATTTTCCTGTACGTGGATCTGTGCCTGTGATAGCATATCTCATTCTTCGAGAAAATCCTGAATTAACAGCTAGAGGAACAGCTTTTGCTAAAGCTTTAAATACTGCTTCTATTATCTCTTCTCCGCAATGATTGGTGCTCATACAAACTGGAGCTGGTGGATTCGCGTTTACAATTAATCCTTTTGGAGCAATAACACTTAAAGGTCCCATGGATCCTTCATTTTTTGCCACATCATAAGGAGCTAGATACATTATTGCAGCATGAGCTACTGATCGTGTATTTGCGAAAGCGCTATTTATAAATCCTGTTACTTGGGGGGATGATTTGCTTAAATCAATATTCATAGTATCATCCTTAATTGTTACTTTTGCATGAATAGGGATCATTTTTGAATCAAAGCCATCATCATCAAGATGAGTTTCTCCTTCGTACACACCATTTGGCCATTCTGATATGAATTGGCGAACTTTATATTCAGTTGCAGATAATATGCCATCTATAATCATTAGCAATGTGGCTTCATCATAATTATTAAGTAATTCAAGCATGCGACGTTCTGCAGTTGAAACAGACCCTATTTGCGCGTTTAGATCGCCTAAAAAATTTTCAGGCAATCTTACATTAGCAGAAAGCATTTGCAGTAAATCTTCTCTTGGTTTTCCTTTATCGTGAATTCTTAATGGAGGTATTCGTAGGCCTTCATGGTAAATTTCGCTAGCAGATGGATTGTAACCACCGTGAGTTGCTCCTCCAACATCGCTATGATGAGCACGATTTACGGTTAAAAAAAGTAACTTCTCATCTTTAAAAACAGGTTTAATTACAGTTATATCAGGTAAATGGCTACCTCCATTATATGGGTCATTTAAAGCAAACATATCTCCTGGGTGAATATCATTTTGAAAAGTATTTAAAATAGCTTCTCCTGCAATTGGGAGGGCGCTTACATGCACCGGTATTCCTTCTCCTTGTGCAATAAGCCTACATTTGTTATCTAAAATTGCAGTGGAGAAATCTCGACTTGAATTTAAAATTTGTGACATTGAAGTACGTATCATTACATCCATCATTTCGATAGCAATAGATTCCAATCTGTTTTCCACAACAGCAAGAGTTACCGGATCGACTGCTTTTAATTTAGATGGTTTTTTCTCCATTGATTCTATATCTTTTAACTTGATAGATAACATTTCCTCTGAGTTTTTTGTAAGTGTTTCTTTCTGATTCAAAACAATAGTAGTAAATTCTGATTCTATGATTGCAGGGCCGTCTATATTCTGTTTGTTGGAAAGATCTGATTCTTGAAAAATGGGCACATCTCCCCATTCTGTCATATGGACTTGCCTTGTTGATGCTTTTGAAAATTCATAATTACCAGGTGATTTTTTATTTTTTTTTGTATTTGAGATTTTGGGTATTGGTGCTAATATCGTTGCTCTTAGTGTCACTAGTCTAATTTCTTGTTCAGATTGTCTGTAGGAATAGAGTTCTTCAAACCTTATGTGGAAGTTGTGAGCCCATTTTTCTTTAAGTTCCTGATCATTAAAATTCAGATCAGGAATAGGTACTGTTACTTCATATATTTGATCCAAATACCTCATGTCAGCTTTAAATTCCACAATTATTTCTTTATCTGGCACACCGTTTTCTTTAAGTCGATTTCTTCCTTTTTTCTCCATTGCCTGAAGTTGGGTACGAATTTCATTTAGATCTACTATTTCTAATCCCGAAGGATAAGACTGTGAAAAATCATATTGAATGTTAGAT
>CAZMBU010000230.1:0-1939 GCA_964564565.1 uncultured Dehalococcoidia bacterium
GCTTTCCCATTAAACAATGGTTTCACCAACGCTTATCAATCTGGCGATGGTGTTGATGTGGATTATAAAAAAGCATTTGATAACGATGAAGGCCCTAACACAGGGGGCATGGGTAGTTTTGCTCCCGCACCACAATTTAATAAAACTAATGAAGAATATATAGTAAAAAAAATAATCAACCCAACTTTAAAGGGACTTAAAGAACAACAACATATTTTTAAAGGAGTTTTATATTGCGGGCTTATTGAAACATCAAAAGGAATATTTGTTATTGAGTACAATTGTCGTTTAGGAGATCCTGAAACTCAAGTTGTTTTGCCTACGCTTGAGTATGATCTACTAACATTAATACAGTCATGTGTACAATCAACATCTACTATGAAAATACCTAAACAAAAAATTAGCGCAGTCGGAGTCGTTTTAGTCTCAGACGGATACCCTGAAAAATATGAAACAGGAAAGAAAATTAATATAAACGAAAATTTGAATAAAATTGATAATTCGTATATATATCATGCTGGTACAAAAATTGAAAATAAACAACTAATAACATCTGGTGGGAGAGTATTAACAGCTGTGGGAATTGGCAAAAATATAAATGAAGCCAGAAAAATAGCATATAAGGTAACAAATACTGTAAAATATAAAAATAAATTTATGAGAACAGATATAGCATCAAATTATAAGGGGAATAAATGAGTAAAGTATCAATAATTATCGGAAGTAAATCAGATTCCAGTACTATGGAAAAAACCAAAGAAATATTAGATGAATTAGAAATATCCTACGATTTCAATGTCATATCCGCTCATAGAGATCTTGATAAACTCAGGGATTATGTATCAAAAGCATCAAAAGAAAATATAAAAGTAATTATAACTGCAGCCGGAGGAGCAGCAGCTTTACCAGGAGTCGTCGCTGCTATGACTAATTTACCTGTAATAGGTGTTCCAATCGGATCAAGTTCATTAAAAGGTATAGACGCTCTGATGTCTATAGTTCAAATGCCACCCGGAATACCAGTAGGATGTGTTGCTTTAGATAGTTGGGGAGCAAGAAATTCAGCTATCTACGCTGCATCTATATTAGCTGTTTCAGACCCTAAAATTAATGAAAACATTACAAAATACAAAAACAAATTAAAGCAAAAATAAAATGATACCCAGATATACACTTCCTGAAATGGAAAAAGTTTGGTCAGAATCAAACAAATATGACAATTGGCTAAAGGTTGAATTAGCTGTTTGTTGGGCATTAACAGAAGTTGGAATAATTCCACAAAAAGATTATAAACTGATTGAAAAATCAACTTATGATTATAAACGTTTAAATGAAATATTAGCTGACACAAAACATGATATGACAGCATTTCTTCAATCTATAACTGAAAATCTAGGAGAAGAAAGCAGATGGATTCATTACGGATTAACAACAAGTGATATTTGGGATACTGCAACAACACTACAAATTTTACAAGCATCTAAAATAATACTAAGTCAAATCACAAAACTAAAAAACTTATTAAGTGAGTTAGCTTTAGAAAATAAAAACACTGTAATGATGGGAAGAACACACGGAATACACGCTGAACCAATTACTTTAGGTTTAAAATTCTTATTATGGGCTGAAGAAATAAGCAGATCAGAGTTAAGATTAAAGCAATCTATAGAACAAATAAATGTAGGCAAAATATCTGGACCAGTGGGTACAAACGCCACTGTAAGTCCAGAAGTTGAACAACTTACATGTGATAAACTCAAAATAAAAGTTGCACCTGTGTCGAATCAAATTATTCAAAGAGACAGATATGCAGATTTCATTTCAACACTAGCTATATGCGGTGGGTCTCTAGAAAAATTTGCAACTGAAATAAGATCCTTACAAAGAACTGAAATTAGTGAACTACAGGAGCCATTTGGCGAATTACAAACAGGATCAT
>CAZMBU010000231.1:0-1938 GCA_964564565.1 uncultured Dehalococcoidia bacterium
CTCTTGGACCTCTCAGTGTTTTGTGAGTTGTAGTTGTAACAACGTGTGCATGTGGAAAAGGAGACGGGTGTATGCCTCCTGCTACCAGGCCGGCAATATGCGCTATATCACACATCAAATATGCTCCGCATTCATCTGCAATTTCACGCATCTTATCAAAATGAATAACTCTAGGATAAGCAGAATAACCACAAAGAAGCATTTTTGGTTTATGTTCTAAACAAACCTCTCTTACAGCATCATAATCTATAGTTTCAAAATTAGGGTTATTTTCATCATAAATTAGAGGATAATGAACTGGATTGAAATATTTACCAGATATATTAATTTTTAGACCATGGCTTAGATGACCTCCATCCGATAGGACCAAACTAGCATATTTATCACCTGGATTCATAAAAGCAAGAAATGCAGCTATGTTGGCTGATGCGCCTGAATGTGGCTGTACATTCGCATAATTGCAATTAAACAACTTTTTAGCTCTTTCAATTGCTAAAGACTCCATAGCATCGTGATTTTCACATCCACAATAGTATCTTTTACCTGGATAACCTTCTGCATACTTGTTTGTCATACAAGAACCAACGGCTTTCATTACTGCAGATGAAACATGATTTTCTGAAGCAATTAATTCAATTGTAGATTCTTGCCTTTCTGATTCCTTAGATATTATTTCAAAGACTTTGTTATCCATTAAAATTAGAATTACACTATGATTAATATACGTTATAGTACACTATCTAATTACTTATTATAGAATTCAATAGTTTTGTTCAAACCTTTTGACAAATTGAATTGTGGATCATAACTTATCAAATTTTTTGTTGTTGCCAAATCTGCTAATGAATGCAATACATCGCCCTTGCGGAAGGATTCATACACGATAGTAGACTCACTTCCTACGATTTCAATTATTTTATTTGCTAAATCTGTCAAAGTAAATCTTTCTCCATATGCCACATTTATAACAAATCCATCTGAAGCATGTGAAATTGCTGCTTTTAAGTTAGCCTGAATGACATCCTCAATAAATGTAAAATCTCTAGATGTCGTTCCATTTCCAAAAATTGTTATTTGTTTATTCAACATTGCACGTTTTATAAAAATAGGAATAACTGCAGAGTATTCAGAATTGGGGTCCTGATAGGGTCCATAAACATTGAAATATCGAAGTGATGTAGTGCGCAAATCAAAATTATCAAAATATGTTTTACAATACATTTCTCCAGCCAATTTCTGAACAGCATAAGGGCTTAGGGGAGATGGAGGCATTGTCTCTGTTTTAGGCAAAATTTCAGTATCTCCATAGGCTGAAGAGCTTGCCGCATAGACTACCTTCTTAACATTATTTAAACGACTATTTTCTAAAACTGAAAGTGTCCCTTTTACATTACTATTATTTGTTAGCATAGGTTCAGCTATTGACCGTGGAACACTAGGAACTGCAGCTTGATGAAAAACAAAATCTATTCCTGCAAAATATTTAGATGTTTTCTCTTGTTGCGAAATATCTATATTAATTAATTTGATACCTAAATTTTCAAAACCTTTTGTATTCTCCTTTCGCCCTGTACTAAAATTATCAAGGACTATTACATTAGCCCCTATTTTCACTAAATATCTAGACAAATTTGACCCGATAAAACCCGCACCACCTGTTACTAAACAATTTTTATTCTTAAAATTTAAAGTGTAATCATTCATTTTTATTCAAACTTTCTCTAATCTTTGTTGCAGAAATTTTACCAATATCTTTAGGGGGTACAAATTCATTGATTTCGTATCCCACCCCTCTACCATAATTCACGCTCTCAATATCGGGAATGGGTATAATTTTTACCATTCTATTCTCAACTTCATTGGCATATTCCTTCTCAAGATTTGAGATTACCTGATCTGTAGAAAATGGATTGCCCTCATCAATTGGCGTGTCACGAA
>CAZMBU010000232.1:0-1932 GCA_964564565.1 uncultured Dehalococcoidia bacterium
GATCTAATTGGGCATTATCTTTAGATAATCCACCCTATTTAGCTTATCCAGTCATATGCGGAATGACATTTTGTTACGGCGGATTAAAAACCAGCATCGATGGTGAGTTAATAAATAAAGATGGAGATATAATAGATGGATTATATGCTGTAGGAGAAATGTTAGGGGGATTATGGTATAACAATTATCCTTCTGGTGGGGGAATGATGGCTGGGGCTGTATTTGGGAAAAAAGCTGGAAAACACGCTTCTTCAAAAATTAATTAATTAAAATACTTTGAGCAAATAAATTTAACCCCTTAAAAGTCAAATCTTCTTCATAAATATCTAAATTTAAATATTTTTCAAAGACCCTAACACCGTTTCCCGTCCCAATAACTTTTATATCTTTATAGTTATCTTTAAATTCTTTTATAAATCCATTAATTACATGAATATATCCTTTAAATAATCCTGTACCAATTGCATCTTCAGTATTCACTCCATACAATTTATTTGTATCTTTCATTTCATAATAATCTAATTTCGATGTAAATTGAGCTAAGGATTGGCTAGCAATATGATTACCAGGAAAAATTAAACATCCCAGATATTTTCCTTCATTATCAATATGGCAAAAAGTTAATGCAGTACCATGATCTATAACTAAATTTCTTTGTTTTGTTAAATCATAAGCTGCAGAAGCATTAACAATTAAATCTGCACCCAATTCACCTGGATTATTTAAACCGATTTTTATATTTGGGGTATTTTGAGAATTGACAAAATACACAGATTTTTTCATATTCTCAAAAAAGCTATTCAATTTAGGGACTACAGATGAAATAAATATATATGATATTTCATCCAAATTTATATGTTTAAATTTTTCTATAAATTTTTCTGTTTCAAATACTAATTTGTTTTGAATAATGCCATCATCTACAAACGCTAATTTAACATTTGTATTTCCTATATCAATTAATGCATATTTATGCATTTTATATACCTTAAATTATAAATAATACAACGAACAAATATTATAATCTAAATTTTTAAATAAACTCAAATAAACATCACATTAGTAAAGTCAATATAAATGGGAAAATTACAATAAATATTAAAATAATACTCCCAATAAAATCATTTTTGTCAAAAATTAATTCGGATACAGAAATTGACTGCATTTTTTTAGAATCATTTTCTACATTTTCTTCAAATAATGTAAAACTTTCATCATTAAACATATAACCACAATCAAAACATTCATAGATTGGTGTTATATCTTTATTAATAATTTCTTGACTTCTACACTGAGGGCAAAACACTATAAAAGTATATCTTAATTATGAAAAATAATACAACATGTACTTTCTCCTCATATAAAAGATTTGCTTACTGAAGGAAGATAGTGTATTATAATAACAATCATGAAATATGATTTTTATTACTATATTTCCTAGTTCTAAATTATGGAGGAAAATATGGCAGAAGTAGTAGCAAGTACAGGTGTAAGTAAAGAAGCTGGATATTTTTATTATCTAGGCAAAGACGGAAACGTCTGGAGAACTAAAATGGCATCTGGCGGAAAACCTGGTGGAGGCGCTGAAAAAGTAGCTGACGCAAATGTATCCAGAGAATCTGGATTCTTATATTATATCGATGGATATGGAAATGTTTCCCGTTCACAAATGGCTTGGAAAAAATAATAATTTCCTAACTGTTTAAAATAAAAAGTCAAAAATCCATGCTTGTAATCAAGCATGGATTTTTGTTATCAGATTTAATTCAAAATGAATAACTTAAAAGAAACAGCATTTACAATTGATTCATCAAGTATTAAATTCGGGAATGGAGTTACTGAAGAAGTTGGATGGGAATTTAAAAGATTAAATTGTAATAATATAATGATTATCACTGATCAAAATTTAATTGATCATGTCAGTGTCACAAA
>CAZMBU010000233.1:0-1394 GCA_964564565.1 uncultured Dehalococcoidia bacterium
AACTCCACCAGCTTTATCAACATCACTCATCACATATTTACCTCCAGGTCGTAAATCTGTAATATAAGGTGCTTTTTCACTTAATGTATTAAAATCTTCAATATTAAGATCTATCTCAGCCTCATGCGCAATTGCCAACAAATGCAATACTGCATTTGTTGATCCACCCATAGCAAGTACTGCTGTTATAGCATTCTCAAAAGCTTTCTTAGTCATTATATCTCTTGGATTTATATCATTTTTCATAAGATTCATTAAATATTCACCGGATTGAACAGCTACCTCTTCATTTCTAGGATCAACTGCTGGAATAGAAGATGCACCTGGAATAGACATACCCATTGCTTCTATAGCAGAAGACATTGTGTTTGCTGTAAACATTCCAGAACATGCCCCCTCTCCCGGGCAAGCCACTTTTTCCATATCAATCAATTCTTTTAATGACAAATCACCTCTAGAGTAAGCTCCGACTGCTTCAAACATATCTTGTATATTGATATCTTGACCATTGTAATTTCCAGGTAATATAGCCCCTCCATAAACAAAAATAGATGGGACATTTAATCTTGCCATAGCCATCATAACTCCAGGCATATTTTTGTCACATGCAGCAACTGCTAAAAGACCATCTAAACTTTCTCCAAATACTACTGCTTCAATAGAATCAGCAATTATTTCTCTTGTTACCAAAGATGCTTTCATACCTTCAGTTCCCATTGATATTCCATCACTAATTGTTATGGTTCCAAACATCATTGGGACCATACCAGCATCCCGTACTCCAATTTTAGCTTTTTGTGCTATGCGATCTAGATGAACATTACAAGGTGTAACATCTGAAGCCAAATTTGCAATGCCTATCATAGGCTTATTCATATCTTCATCAGTTAGTCCAACTGCTCTTAACATTGATCTGGCAGGAGCTCTGTCATCTCCCTGTGTAACTACCTTACTTTTTTTATTTAGTGACGTCATAATTCACCTATTTAAATTTAATATATTCATTATAATTATAAAAAATAATATTTTTATTAAAAAAACGTTTTTATGAAAGGTTTATTATTACTTCTTGGATATTCAAAATCAATTTCTACATTTTTTTTAATAACTATAAGATTATGATTGCGTGAAAATAATTCATTTGGTATTTCATATATTTCAATTAATTGTGCATCAAAATATTTTAACGTTTTGTTCATAGATTCAAACTCAGAGTTAGTTAAATTAGATTTATGGAATATACAATATCCTCCTACTTCTAGTAATGGCAAAGCAACTTCTATTAACGTGGATAATTTTGCAACCGCTCTTGATAATATTAAATTTTGTGTTTTTCTAAAATTTTCATCTTTACCTAAATTTTCTATACGATTATTTACAATTTTAATTCCGTT
>CAZMBU010000233.1:1406-1921 GCA_964564565.1 uncultured Dehalococcoidia bacterium
CAATTGAATTAATTGTTGCATAAAATTTACTTTCTTTATAACTGAATCGACCAAAATAATATTAGCTTTAGAAATACAAATTCCAAGAGGAATTCCTGGAAACCCATTACCAGAACCAATATCTAAAATATTCTCATAATTTATATTATATTTTTGTATGGGAAGGAATAAAGATAATGAATCTAAAACATGTAATGAAATAAAATCATCAAAATCTGTAATGCTAGTAAGATTATATTTCTTGTTTTCTTTGTTTAAAAATTCATAATATAAAATAAATTTACTTATTAAATGATTATCATATTCAATTGATAAAAAATCTAAACCTTGACTTAATTTTTCTGCTTTGATATCAAACATAAATTGAATATTAATTATTTGGAAAAACAAAATCTGTGATATTTCTTATATCAATATCACAATAATCTTTCATCTCATTTTTGATAATTTTTTCAATTTGAAAATTAGTATAAAAATCACTGTAAGTAATTAAACTCTTATCTTGGAATCTAATA
>CAZMBU010000234.1:0-1921 GCA_964564565.1 uncultured Dehalococcoidia bacterium
ATTAGGATTAGACAATAATATAACTGGATCTACAAATTACAATATAACTAAAGATTCTGATATTGTAGTGATTACTTCTGGTGTAGCAAGAAAACCAGGTATGTCCAGGGATGATCTTCTAAAAATCAACATGAACATAGTCGCAGAAGTTACAAAAATGTCATTGGATCAATCTCCAAATGCATTAATTATAGTTGTAACAAATCCACTAGATGCAATGGCAATGAAAGCTTATCAAGTCAGTGGAAAAAAACCTAATGAAGTATTTGGTATGGCTGGAGTATTAGACACCGCCAGATTTACAACTTTCATATCTAAAAGTGAAAACACTTCAGTAAATTCTATTTCTGCAAATGTATTGGGAGGTCATGGAGACACAATGGTTCCTCTTTTAAATAATAGCTCGATAGGCGGAAAAAGTTTAAATGATTCAATTGAACCAGGCAAACTTAAATCTCTTGTACAAAGAACCAAAGATGGCGGGGCTGAGATTGTAAATTTACTTAAAACAGGAAGTGCGTTTTATGCGCCTTCTGCATCAATAGTTAAAATGGTTGATGCAATATGTTCTGATTCTAAAACAATTCTTCCTACCACAGCTTATCTTAACGGTGAATATGGGATTAATGATCTATATTTCGGAGTACCGGCAAAATTAGGTAAAGATGGAATTGAAGAAATAATCGAATACAATTTATCTGAAAATGAAAAAAATGATTTAATTCAATCCGCTGAAGCAGTAAAAGAAACTGTTGATGCAATGGAAAAACTATCTTAGGAGTTTATTATGAATAAAAATCTTATGAAAGAAAAGCTTGCAAACGGGGAAGATGTTATAGGGCTGTTTCAAAATATAATTAACCCCAACGTTACAGAAATAATGGGATTGTTAGGATTTGATTTTGTAATAATTGATGGTGAACATACAACATTTAACCCCAACCTAGCGGAAGAACATTTTAGAGCAGCAGAATTAAGAAATATTTCTACTGTTACGAGGATTGGGCAAAATGACCAACAAGTTATTCAAAAATTCTTAGATGCAGGATCTCAGGGTGTTCTTATGCCATTAATAAACAATAAAAATGATGCATTGTCAGTAGTTGATTCAGTAAAATACCCTCCTTTCGGTAAAAGAGGACTTGCGAGTGGAAGAGGATCAGCATATGGAATACCTCAATCTGTAGGAGAGCATGTTGATTCATCAAATAAAGAAACATTAGTAACAATACAAATAGAAACAACTGAAGCTATGGAAAAAGTAGAAGAAATTTCTTCAATAGAAGAAGTTGATGTTTTATTTTTTGGCCCTTCAGATATATCTTCAGCATTTGGAATTCACGGTCAAATTGACAATCCAAAAGTTAAAGAAACAATTACTAATTTAAGTAAAATTGCAATAGCAAATGGAAAATCATGTGGAACAATTGCAAGAGGCATGGAAGCTTACAAATTTTATAAAAATGCTGGCTTTCAATGGTTCTGCTCAGGCGTTACTAACATGCTACAGGATGGAATGAAAAATTATTTATCCAATATGAAAAATTCCTAATCTAAGCTGGTACTTCTTTTAGCTTTTTTGCAAACCTAAATGAAATAAAGCTAATAATAATTAATATAATTCCAGTTATATTAATAGTCATCTGAGGACCAACTGAATTGTAAATCGAATTAAAATCGCCAAAATTACTGGAAATAAAATTACTTAAGAACCCAATAATCAAATATCCTAAAGGTCCTGATCCTATAGTAAATAACCAGGCACCCATCGCTTTGCCTCTATCTTTATTATCTACAGATCTTTGTGTAATAATCTGATATAAAGAATCGCAACTTGATGCAAAAACATTTACAAATAAACTAATTAATACAAAATATATATAATTATTCTGAAATCCTAGTATAAATAAACTTATTCCAA
>CAZMBU010000235.1:0-1913 GCA_964564565.1 uncultured Dehalococcoidia bacterium
CATATTAAAAGAAAAATTGTTATTAGAAAAAATCCCACAGCGAATAGAATGTTTTGATATAAGTAATATGCAAGGTGAAAATTCTGTGGGAAGTATGGTCGTATTCAATAATGGACAACCTGACAAAAAACAATATAGAAGATTTAAAATTAAAATTGAAAATAAAATTGATGACTATCTAATGATGAAAGAAATGATGACTCGTCGTTATTCAAGATTATTAAAAAATAATATTACAGTTGATAATGTTAATGATATGGATAAATATAAACCTGATCTGATATTAATAGATGGAGGTAAAGGACATCTTGCCGTAGGATTACAGGTTTTACTTGAACTTGGATTATCTTATTTACCAATAGCTTCAATAGCAAAAAAACATGAATATATATATATACCCTACTCTAAAGAACCAATTAATATTTCACCAAAATCAACTGAGGGCATCTTGTTGCAAAATATAAGAGATGAAGCTCATCGTTTTGCAATTCAATACCATAGGAAATTAAGATCTAAACAATTTTTAAGTAATCCATTGGAGGATATACATGGAATAGGAAAGAAAACAATTAGTAATTTGTTGTCACAATATGGCACTATTAAGAATATTAAACATGCAAAACTTAATGATTTAATCCTCGTTAGAGGAGTAACCCATAAATTGGCTCAAAATATACTTCAAGAATTAAATAAATAGATTTAATTTTAAAATAAGATTTATTAATATTTATTAATATTGTATAAAATACATTTATATGAAACGACAATTACATATCAACTTATTTATTAGTGGCAAGGGGCATCATGAAGCTTCATGGCGCCACCCTGATTCATCAAATTTTCCGTCAACTGATATACGTTATCTACAAGAACTTTCTCAGCGTGCTGAGGAAGGATTGTTTGATTCCATTTTTTTAGCTGATCAACTTGCGTTCCAGGGTGGAGGTGCACAAATAGCGTTAGAGCCTTTAACAGCTTTAGCTGCACTTGCCGTTTCTACAAAAAAAATTGGACTGATTGCTACAGCCTCAACAACTTATACCGAGCCTTTTAATCTTGTTCGGCAATTCGCTTCCCTAGATCACATTAGTAATGGTCGTATAGGATGGAATATTGTGACTTCTTGGTCTGAACCTGCATCACGAAACTATGGTTATGAAACTCAGATTAGTCATACTGACCGTTATGTGAAAGCAGATGAATTTATGGAGGTTGCGAAAGCTCTTTGGAATAGCTGGTCTGATGATGCTATTGTCGATAACAAAGCAGATGGACAATATTTATATGGTAATCGTATTCGTTCGATTAATCATAAGGGTGATCATTATAATGTTGAGGGCCCTTTAAATATTCCTCGCGGACCACAAGGATGGCCGGTACTTGTTCAGGCTGGTTCATCTGAAACCGGACGTCAATTTGCTTCCAAATATGGTGAAGCGGTATTTACTGCACATATGGAGAAATCTACAGCTAAATCTTTTTATACCGATCTTAAATCACTTGTAAAATCTAGGGGTCGTAGTCAAAATCAATGTTTAATATTGCCTGGACTAAGTCCAGTAATTGCATCGACGGAATTAGAAGCAAAGCGTTATAGTGAAGATTTGAATGAACTTGCAGATCCCAATGAGGGTTTAGCGAGATTATCTTCCAGATTTGGAGGCACAGACTTCTCGCATTTACCGCTAGATAAAACTCTTTCTCCTGAAGACTTCCCTGACCCTTCCACAGTTGAATCGGCTCGTAGTCGGACTGAGGTCATTGTCGGACTTGTAAGGAAAGAGAAACCAACATTGCGGCAATTATTATCTATGATGGCTGCTGCACGTGGTCATTATGTTTTTACAGGAACTCCTGAACAAGTAGCTGATCTGATAGAAGATTGGTTTATTGATAGAGTTGCTGATGGGATC
>CAZMBU010000236.1:0-1891 GCA_964564565.1 uncultured Dehalococcoidia bacterium
CATATTCGTAATGGGCGCTTAGAATGGGTCTAGAGGACATTCTAAAGCAGGTCGAAGAGACCGGCAGAGATAGAGCAGCCGCTATCAGGAAGGAGACTATCAAAGAGGTAGAATCTAAAATGGCGGAAGCATCGTCAACCGCAGAAGAAATAGTGGCTTCTATTAAGTCCGAATCTAATAGAAAGATTGAACAGCTCAGACAGCAGGAAATCCCCTCAGCTGAATTGGAAGTGAAAAGAAATCAATTAGAAATCCAGAAAGATTTACTAATGTTGACCAAGAAAGAAGTAATGTCTAAATTAGAGAATCTTGGTTCTAAAGATTTGAAGAAAATTTACTCTAGTTTATTGAAGGGAGCTCCTAAAGATGGCAAATTACTTTGCCGTAAAGCCGATAAATCTATATTCAAAGATATAACTAAATTATCACAATCTGGTGAAATATCAGATTTAGGATTTATTATTGAATCAGGTGATTATAGATTAGACTATAGGTTTTCTACATTAGTTGAAAGGCAATGGCAAGAAAATTTACCAATGGTTAGTGAGGCATTATTCGCTGAATGAGTAATTATTCTTACGTAGCTACAAGAGCCAGATCTAGGAGATCAAGATTGCTTCCAGCAGAAGCTTATACGCAATTATTGAACCTAGAATTATCTGAAATAGCTAGATATATTCAAGATTTAGAATATCGAAGGGAAATTGACAGATATGGTTCAAAATTAAGTGGTGCGGATTTAATTGAAACCGCATTAGTTGATAATTTGGCAGAGGATGTCGGAGATTTCCTTAGCTTTAGTACAGGTAGATTACGTGAGATTTTGATGGTTTATGCTGAAAGATACCGTGTTGATAATCTTAAAAATATTTTAAGAGGCGTTAATCAGCACATGTCTTCAGAGGACATAGAAAGATTAGTTTGTCCTATAAATCAGACAGATAGAGAACTTTACAATCGACTTTATGAATGCAAAACAGTAGATGATGTAATCAGCTCTTTGGAGGGCACTACATACTATAGAGATTTGAAGAAGGCAAGTGAGAATCGAAGTCAAGATAGTCTTCAACCTCTTGAAGATGCATTAGATTTAGCATATTATCATCATTTAGTTGAGAATGTTCCTTCTGGTGGTGCAGATGCAGATATCTATCATAGTTTTGTTCAGCTCAAGGTTGATGTAGCTAATATCAAAACAATTTTGAGATTAAGACATAGAGAGATTAAAGGACATAACGAACTACTTATTCCTGGTGGATCAATAAAAACTGAGCTTTTAGCATCAGTTCAAACAATATCAGATTTGGTTAATTCTCTTGAAGGGACCAAATATCATGAATTAGTCGCTACTCATTTTGGTGAGAATAAAGCAGAAATGAATTCATGTGTACAAGATTTGGATCATTATATCGCAAATCGAACTAAGAGATTCTCATATCTTTATCCTTTATCAGTCCTACCCGTTCTGGACTATCTTTTGAGGAAAGAAAGAGAAGTATACAATCTTAGAGCTATTGTTAGAGGAAAACAGACTGGATTATCATCTGAGAGGATTGAGGAATTGGTGATGGTATAATGGAAATTGGTGTAGTTGGAGATGATATGTTCACTATTGGCTTCCGTTTAGTTGGTATTGAAAAGTGGTTTACAGTTAATGAAAAAAATACAGTTGACTCAGCTGTAAAGACAGCGCTTGGAGACAAAGATTTAGGTATTCTTGTCATACACGATAAGGATTGGAATACTTTAGAATCTTCAATGCGTAGAAAATTGAGTAATAGTGTGAAACCGACAGTTATTGCTATCGGTTCTGAGGTTGATGAAGGTCTTCGAGACCGTATCAAAACAGCTATAGGAGTAGACCTATGGAATTAAAAGGAGAAATATACAG
>CAZMBU010000237.1:0-1890 GCA_964564565.1 uncultured Dehalococcoidia bacterium
CTTTCATTGAAATCTGCATCAATTCATTGATTATTCGATCTTTTAAAGCATCCATTTCATCATCCATATCACAAACTTTTTCTGCAATTTTAATATCTAATTCCCTATATCCTTTTAAGCATAAAGATAACATTTCAATAGAGCGTTCAGCCATTTTCGGAATATCTATTAATGGTTTGATAAGATCCACATCTCCAATTCTAATATTTATTTTAGCTATTCCCTCAGCGTAATCAGCCATTCTCTCAAGTTCCATTATAACTCTCATAATAGTTATAATTTTTCTCAGATCCCCAGCAACAGGTTGTTCGCTTGCAATTAAAAAAATAGCTTTTGCTTCTATTTCATCTTTATATTTATCTACAATATCATCCATATCGATAATCTCATTCGACAAATCAATATTTCTAGTATTAAGCGCATCAATAGAGCCATTTATCATTTTTTTAACAGTTTTTTCTACTGCATTAATGCTAATTTGTAATTCTTTTAAAGCTTTATCAAATTCTTCTCTAGGCATAATAAATATCCTTTTATAATATTATAACTAACTAAATCTACCTGTTATATAATCTTCTGTTTGTTTCATTTTTGGATTAGAAAATATATTTTGCGTATAATCATATTCAACTAAAACTCCACATCTATCTTCTCCTGAAAGAAGAAAAGCTGTTTTATCAGAAACTCTTGCAGCTTGTTGCATGTTATGTGTAACAATAATAATTGTATAATCTTTTTTCAATACATTAACAAGATCTTCAATTTTAACCGTAGCTATTGGATCTAATGCAGAAGTTGGTTCATCTAATAAAAGAACATCCGGCCTTATAGCAAGAGCTCGAGCAATACATAATCTTTGTTGCTGGCCTCCGGATAATGAAAATGCATTATCTCTTAATCTGTCTTTTACTTCATCCCATAACGCAGATTGTACTAAAGCTCTTTCGATTTCTTCATCATAATTACCAGCAAATCCATTTATACGTAAACCAAAAGCAACATTATCATAAATGGATTTGGGAAATGGGTTTGGTTTTTGAAAAACCATTCCAACTTTAGATCTGATCAAAACCGGATCTATCGATTGGGAATATATATCTAAATCATCAAATATAATTTGTCCTTGAACTTTAGCATTTGGAAACAAATCATTCATTCTATTAAAGCATCTTAATAAAGTGCTTTTGCCGCATCCGGACGGGCCTATTAAAGCAGTAACTTTGTTTGCTTCTATATCTAAAGAAATATCTTTAAGAGCTTGAAAATCACCATAATAAAATGAAAGGTCTTTTACTTTTAAAATGTTTTTAGGTTGATTTTGTTCATTATTTATTGTCATAAATTTCCTTTAAATTATTCCTCAGATCTTTTTTGAAATTTGTTACGTAAAATCACAGCAATTGAATTCATAGATAAGAGTAAAAGCAAAAGTATAATAATCCCGCCTGCTGCCAACCCTCTAAAATCATCCTGAGGTCTTGAAACCCAATTGAAAATCTGGATTGGCATAACTGTAAATCTGTCCATTGGCGTTACAGGTATAAAAGTAATATATACCAAAGCTGTAATTGCCACCATGGGTGCAGCTTCACCTATAGCTCTTGATAATGCTAATATTATTCCAGTTAAAATGCCTGGCAAAGCTGTGGGTAAAACTGCCATTTTAACTACCTGCCACTTATCGCCTCCTATTGCAAAAGCAGCTTCTCGATGAGCAGTTGGGACAGATTTAATTGCTTCCCTAGAAGCTAATATAAGTACGGGCAATATTAAAAGCGACATTGTCAACGACCCTGCCAAAATACTTCTTTCTAATTTTAAAAAATATACAAATATTGATAATCCAAGTAATCCGTAAACTATTGATGGGACTCCTGCTAAATTTGAAGT
>CAZMBU010000238.1:0-1177 GCA_964564565.1 uncultured Dehalococcoidia bacterium
ATTAGGAGAACCTTATATACGATCTGGGGACAATAATATTAGTTCTAAATCTGGTATGAGCAAGATTAAATCCGGTAATTTTCTGCAAATCTTCTAATGATTCTTGACTATGTAATGTAACTCCTCCGCTGGCAGTATCATGAAAATTATTTCCATCATCCCCTCCAACAAGAATAAACGGGAATCGTTCAGGGAATTTTTTGATCAATCCAGAATCTGTACTTAATACATATTCAGTAAATTTTTTTTCAATAATCTCTCTTTCTGTATCAACATTTCCATCAACTATAACTTCGCCTTCAGATACAATTTTAATTTTTCTCTCCGATTCATTGTAATTCACTTTCAATCTGGCTATTTGAGGCATATGCATTAAAGCAGCAAAATTAGTTTTACGTTGCCAGGTCAAATCTGTTCTTTCTCCGGCATTATTAAATCTAAATCCAAACAATCTGTCTCCATCAATATAACCATGAGAATTTAAAGATAAAGAGTCTGTTTCGAAAGGGGTTAAAGACTTAATAGGGTATTTATATAATTTTGATATTTTCATTTAATTCCATTTTGTATTAATAATTACTGATAAAATAAATCGGAATATATTTTTTAATATTATAAACGAGAAAAATTATGAATAAAAACACTAAAAGCCATGGAATGTCAGAATCCAAGTTATCCAAAATTAATAAACACATAAAAAATAATTATATTAACAACGATAAATATATAGGAACTTCAACTTTAATTTACAGAAAAGGTGAAATTGCATATTTAGACATTCAGGGACAACAGGACAGAGAACGATCAATACCATTAAAAAGAGATACTATTTTCAGAATATATTCAATGACAAAACCTATTACTTCTGTCGCGCTGATGACCCTTTATGAAGAAGGCAAATTTCAATTAGATGATTTTGTTTATAAATACATACCATCATGGAAAAACTTAAAATCTTACCAATCGGGCAAATATCCCAACATTAAAACTAAACCACTTGATAATCATATGACAATTAAAGATCTTCTATCTCATCAATCAGGATTAACATACGGTTTCTCTCAAAAAACTGAAGTAGATAAAGCTTATAGAGAAAAAGGGATAGGAAGGATGGAAAGCTTGCATACTAATCAAACTTTAGAAGATATGATTAATTTACTTAGTGAGGTACCTTTGG
>CAZMBU010000238.1:1210-1890 GCA_964564565.1 uncultured Dehalococcoidia bacterium
ACTATCTGGCATGCCTTTTGATACATTTCTTAAAGAAAAAATATTTAAGCCATTAGATATGAATGACACAGAGTTTTATGTTCCTGAAAACAAATTAAATCGATTTGCAGCAAATTATATTTTCAATAATGGAGAAAAATTAGGCGAATCTATTTCTCTTGTAAATAAAGATACAAAAGAATCAGGGCCTCCAATTTTAATTGAGGATCCCATGATAAGTCCTTATTCAAAAAATCCTACTTTTTTTTCCGGAGGAGGAGGATTAGTATCAACTATAGATGATTATTTAAATTTCTGTATTATGTTATTAAAAAACGGATCCTATGGAAATCATCAAATTCTTTCTAAAAATACTGTAAATTTAATGACAAATAACCATATTACTGGTCAAAAAGATTTACTTGAAACTGCAAGTGGCAGATGGTCAGAAACAACATATGCAGGAATAGGTTTTGGGCTTGGATTTCAAATTTTATTAGATCCCGTTAAAAGCCAAATCACAAGTTCAAAAGGTGAATATGGTTGGGGCGGAGCTGCCAGTACTGTTTTTTGGATAGACCCAAAAGAAGATTTGATCACTATCTTTTTAACACAATTAGTTCCTTCAAGTGCATATAATATAAGAAGAGAATTAAGAACATTGGTTTATTCATCAATAAATAACTAAAATGAAAAAATAT
>CAZMBU010000239.1:0-1883 GCA_964564565.1 uncultured Dehalococcoidia bacterium
TATCTCGCCTAAAAGCACTATTAGCATTATGAAAAAAGGAGTCTTTAACCTGTATCTTTTTATCCAAGCCAAAAACTGTTAGTAAATCTCGTTTGTCTAAATCACTAGTAAATGAGAGTGGCTCTTGCCTACCATATACACCAGCTACATTTGGATTACTTAAATCTTTAATTAAATTTCCAAGCCATTGATTATTAACCGGAATACAGTGGCCAGATAAACAAACAATATATTCGCCTGAAGAGACTCGAATTCCATCATTGATAGCTTTACCAGGAAGGAATTTTGAAATTTCTACAAGCTTAATCGGAAATTCTTGTGCCTTAATAACAGTACGATCTGTTGATTCATTATCAACAATTATTACCTCTATATTTTGATATTCTTGTTTGTAAACACTTTTAAGGCATGAAGAGATCCATTTTTCTTCATTTTTTGTTCTAATTATTATTGATATCAATTTATTCATTTATTTGTCCTAAAATATTTAGAGCTTATTAGCCATTTTTTATAGATTTGTCATTATTTTTATTATAGTTTGAGCAACAAAAAAATAATTATCTATTGATAAAGATTAGAAATTTATAGTTAATTTTAAACTAATATTTATGTATTAAGCTAAGCAATAAAACTTGTGTTAACTAAAACTAAAATTCTTTGTAACAAGTAACTTTAGTTCACAAAGTAATATACGTTTATAAGTATAATTTACTACTCAATTGATGAAGCAAACTCTAGCTCAACTTTTATATTAAAATTCATTCTTGGCAGCATTGAAATTATTAAATAAATATATGTTATATTTTGAAAATAAATAAATCATGAAGATTACAGTTACTGGCACTGGATATGTTGGCCTTTCTAATGCGATTCTTTTATCACAAAATCATAACGTTATAGCTCTGGATATTGTGCCTAAAAAGGTAGAGATGCTTAATCGTGGCAAGTCACCTATTATTGATAATGAGATTGAAGATTTTTTAAAAAATAAAAAAATTAAATTTAAGGCAACTTTAAACAAAATAGAAGCCTACAAAAATGCAGATTTTATTATTATAGCAACTCCAACTGATTACGATACTGAAAGCAATTATTTTAATACAACTTCGGTAGAATTAGTTATTGGAGAGATTATTTCGATTAATCCTGAAGCTACTATAGTAATAAAGTCTACTGTTCCTGTTGGCTATACTGAAACTGTCAAGAAGAAATTTAATTTTAATAATATTTTATTTTCACCAGAATTTTTAAGAGAAGGTCATGCGCTTTACGATAACCTCTATCCATCTCGAATTATTGTTGGTGGAAAATCTAAGCGCGCTAAACAGTTTGCAAATTTATTACTAGAAGGTGCTTTGAAGCAAAAAATAGATTTAATATTTACCAGCTCAACTGAAGCAGAAGCAGTTAAATTATTTTCTAATACTTTTCTTGCAATGCGTATTGCCTTCTTTAATGAATTGGATTCTTATGCTGAAACTCATAGCTTAGATACTAGGAAAATTATTGAAGGTGTAGGGATGGATCCCCGTATTGGATCACATTATAATAATCCTTCTTTTGGTTATGGTGGTTACTGTTTACCTAAAGATACCAAACAACTAAAAGCAAACTACCAAGATGTGCCCAACAGTTTAATTAGCGCAATTGTTGATGCCAACTCTGTCCGTAAAGATTTTATTGCAGATTCAATTATTAGTAAAAATCCTAAAGTAGTTGGTGTTTATCGTCTGATAATGAAAAGTAGTTCTGAAAATTATAGAACATCCTCTGTTCAAGGAATTATGAAAAGAATTAAAGCCAAAGGCATTCAAGTTTTAATCTATGAACCTGTTCTCGATGTAGATGTATTTTTCTACTCTAAAGTAATTAAAGATCTTAAT
>CAZMBU010000240.1:0-1883 GCA_964564565.1 uncultured Dehalococcoidia bacterium
TCAGGATCTAAAAATCCTCCTTCTTTTAGGTAAACACCTTTTAAATCGCTTGTTAAGTTAAATCCCGGGAAACTTGACATGATTTCATTACTATCCATTTCCTGATAATCCAGGTTATGTTTTATTGCTGAGTTTAAAGTGTTCTTAAATACTTCACTTTTGTTATTGCCTATATTAATAATGCCAGTCATATAAAGAATTTGTTCATTATATTCTTTCTCCAATTCTCTCCATAATTCAAAAGATCTTTTTGCAAGCGGTAGATACGCATCTCCTTCGTATAATCCCATTCTTATTATTCTTGATAGACCATGATAGCTACCATTATTATGGATCTGTTCAAATTGTTCTAAGCCTAGAACATTTAATCCTTTTTTTGCCAAATGGTATAACCCAGCACTTCCATGAGCACCCATACCTATAACTATAACGTCTAACATATTTAAATATATTTCCTTGAAACTCTTTTATTGATTCTTGTCATTAATTCATCCGCTATTGATCCTATGCTTTGTGCTTGTTCATTTATATCTTGTCCGTATATTTCTACTTCAGTCCCAACTCCGACTTTATTTTTGATGTTGTTTGGAATAATTATCATCGTCATGTCCATACAAATTCTACCAATTATTTTACATTCTGTGCCAAAAATCTTAACTTTACCTCCATTAGAAAACCTTCTATCCAATCCGTCTGCATACCCAATAGGTAAAGTTGCTATCATATCTCCTTTTTCTCCTTCAGCTGTTTTGCCATATGATATGAATGTATTAATGTTTAGTTTTTTGATATAAATAATTTTGGTTTTTAATTTGAATACTGGTTTTAATAATTTTTGTAAGGGAGTATTAAAAAGAAGAATGCCATACATTGATATTCCTGGTCTTACAAAAGTAGTATTTGTATATTTTGAATATTTAAAAATCCCTGGGCTGTTCAAGATATGTATGAAAGGGATATCTTTCATTCCTTCGTATTTTTTAAATAAATCTATTTGTTGTAAGGTAAATTCGTCTTCATTTTCATCTGCACTAGATAGGTGTGAGTATATCCCCTGAATTGTTCCTAATTTATTATCATTAATATGTTTTATTACTTCATCAGATTCATCAGGAATAAAACCTATTCTACCCATACCTGTGTCAATTTTTATATGAATAAAAGCTTCCTTTGAAGTATTTAACATTTCAAGATTCTTAATGTCATTCCACGAAGATATTGTAATGCTAAATCCATTGTCTATTGCTAATTCCAAATCATCTTTGTCATTATTTCCCATGATTAATATTTTGTTTTCTAATCCGGAATTCTTTATTTCCATAGCTTCTTGAAAATTAGCAACTGCAAATAATTTAAATTGTTTTTTACTTAAATATTTAGCTACTTCAATAGACCCTAATCCGTATGCATTTGCTTTAATTACAGGAATTGCTTTTTTTTGTGTTAAGTTTTCAATTTGATTTAAATTGAATTCTATATTTTTTAAATTTACTTCTAACCAACTTCTCATGAATCAATCACCTGTAAACGGTCTAATTAACAATAAAATACCGACAATAAATAAAACTACTCCTAAAATTAGCACAAATTTATTAAGGGAAACTTTGCCTGTGAACATTGCGCCTATGTAACTTCCTATCATTCCAGTTAATCCCATTGTTAGTAGTAAAGAGTAATTTACCTGCTTTAAATATGCATGCCCTATCCATCCCATAATACCTATAAAAAAACCAATGAATAGATTTGACCCTGCTGCTTTTCTTGGATCTATTTGTAGTATATAAATTATTGCTGGTAGCCTTATGCTGCCCAATATTAATCCTACAGATCCTCCTAATAATCCTATGCTAAGGCCTGCAAAAGATTCTAGAAGTATACGAGCG
>CAZMBU010000241.1:0-1875 GCA_964564565.1 uncultured Dehalococcoidia bacterium
GCAGACTTTCAGGGAGATAACATCTGATGTGCGGCATAGTAGGTTATACAGGCCATAAGCCAGCTCAGGAAATAGTAATTGACTCATTGAAAAAATTAGAGTATAGGGGATATGATTCTTCAGGCATAGCAACCAAAGAAGATAAGTTAGTAATTTCTAAAAAAGAGGGTCCAATAGCAAATATGGAATCAGAGCTCTCTGAATCCAAATCAAGATTAGCTATCGCACATACTAGATGGGCAACTCATGGAGTTCCTTCTGATGCAAATGCACATCCACATAATGATCAAGATAATTCAGTAGCCGTAGTACATAATGGAACAATTGATAATTATCTAGAAATCCGAGAGAAATTTGAAGAGGAAGGTTATCAATTTCGTAGTGAATCAGATTCAGAAATTTTGCCATTTCTTATTTCAAAATATTATGCAGGAGATTTAGTTGAAGCAGTTCATAAAACTCTTAAAGACATTCAAGGAATTTTTACTATAGCTATAATTCATGAAAACCATCCTGATGAAATTGTTGCGGTTCGAAACGAAACACCATTAGTAATTGGTGTAGGAAATTCTGAAAATTTTGTAGCTAGTGATATTTATGCTGTATTGAAATATACACAGCAAATAATTTATCCGGAAGATAATCAAATAGTTAGGATAACTCCAGATTCAATTGAGGTGTTTGATTCAGATCTTAAGTCATTTGATTATGAGGTTGAAACTGTAGAGAAATACACAGAGGTTGCTGAGAAAGGTGGCTATGAACATTTCATGCTCAAAGAAATATTTGAACAACCAAAGGCATTACAAGATTCATTAACCGAATTATTAGTTGATTCCCCTCTTGAAAACTTGGGACTTAATTGGAAAATAGGAAGTATTTCAATTGTAGCCTGTGGGACGTCATATCATGCAGGTTTAGTTGGAAAATATGTAATTGAGCAATTAACAGCAATTCCTGTTTCAGTAGGCTATTCTTCAGAATTTAGATATGCAGCACCTGTTCAAGGTGTTGGAGGTTTGTTATCTTCAAGACCTTTAGTTGTTCTAATATCACAAAGTGGTGAAACAGCAGATACATTGGCTGCAGCTAGGGCAGCCAAACAACAAGGTTGTCATACAGTTGCTATTTGTAATGTTCCAGGAAGTAGAATAACTAGAGAAGTAGATGGCGTTATAATCACAAAATCAGGTCAAGAGGTTGGCGTTGCAGCCACCAAGACTTTTATGACACAAATGCAAGCACTTTATGTATTAGGCACCCATTTAGCATTTAATTCAGGTTCTTTAGATCATCCACAGCATAAATTATGGGAGTCTGAAATTAGGAGAATCCCAAGTAAAATAACACAAGTATTGAATAATTCAGAAGCTATTAAGGCCTTAGTCCCTCATTTTATTAACGCAAAATCTGTTTTCTTTGTAGGTCGAAATATAAATTATCCTTTAGCCTTAGAGGGTGCACTTAAGTTGAAAGAAATATCCTATATTCATGCAGAAGGATATCCTGCAGGTGAGTTGAAACACGGTCCGTTAGCCTTGCTAAGTGAGGAAACGCCAGTAGTGGCTATAGCTATGCAAGATCATACTTATTCCAAGTTGTTGTCCAATATAGAGGAAATTTCTGCAAGAAAAGCTCCAGTAATTACGTTATGTCAAAAAGGAGATCAGCAAGTACCTAAAATTTCAGACCAATATTTTGAATTACCTGAGATTGATTCCGTCCTTTCTCCGTTCCCAGTTGCAGTCTTTTTGCAACTACTTTCATATCATATAGCTCATGAATTAGGAACTGAAATTGATAAACCTCGTAATTTAGCGAAATCTGTTACGGTTGAATGATTAGTTACTTAATTCTTCTAAACTTTTCAGTGCA
>CAZMBU010000242.1:0-1870 GCA_964564565.1 uncultured Dehalococcoidia bacterium
GATTTTTTATATTTTTTATTCCTCCGATTAAATGAAATACATTCTTAAGATTATAGGAACTGCATATTTGTACGGCCAGAGCTGATCTTTCTCCAACAGCACAATAAAAAACAAGTTTAGTTTTTAATAATTCTTCCCTTTTTGAATTTATATATTCATGCAAATTTAAATAAGGCACATTTATTGAATTATCTAATGAAGGTAATATTTTAATTTCAGATTGTTCACGTAAATCAATCAACTGACAATATTCATCTGATAAAATTGAATCCATTTCATTAAAAAGTATTCCGTTTAATTTTTTTTGTTTTGCTAAAGACATGCCCATTGATTCATTATTAGGAACCGCTACATCCATTTGTTTAGGGCTATCTAATTTTAAATTATCCATAATATTTGCATATTCCTGCGCAGATGATACTTGTAAACGTGGATTGTATTTAATTTCTTCTCCGATTGTGCTCACGCTTTCACCTTTATAATCATGGGCTGGATATACATACGTGTTCTCAGGTAATTTTAACAAACGATCAAATAAAGATTTGTATGAATCATAAGGATTGCCATTTTGAAAATCAGTTCTGCCTGTCCCCCTAATTAATAAAGCGTCTCCTGTAAAAACTCGGTCGTTCATTAAAAAACTGTATGAGTCATTCGTATGACCAGGTGTATACATAGCTGTTAAATTTAAGTTTTCTATTTTTATAGATTCATTATCTTTGACTTTCATTGAAACTACATCAGCTGGGGCATGTTCTCCCATTAAAGTAATACATTTAGTTTTATCTCTTAATTCAGGCAATCCAGATATGTGATCAGCATGAATATGAGTATCAATAACTTTTACTAACCGTAACTCTAATTGATTTAATAAGAGAATATATTGATCTGTTTTTTCCAATACCGGGTCAATGATTAATGCCTCCCTGCCCTTGCCACTTGATATGAGATAAGTATATGTTGATGAAATATTATCAAAAAATTGTCTAAATATCATATTTCATAATATGTATACTAGATAATTATAAAATATTAATAAATAATTAAAAATATAAATTATGGAAAAAGAAAAATGTACAAAAGCAGCAAACATTCTCTTTAATTGCAGAATAAATAAAAAAAGATTAAATCATTTACCCATCGATTGCATTCCCAAAAACATCGAAGAAGCGTATGAAATTCAAGAAGAATTAAAAATTAAATACTTAACTTTAAAAGATAATAATCTAATTGGTAAAAAAGTTGGATGTACTAATGAATGGGCTCAAAAGCAAATTAATGTTGAAGAGCCATTCTATGGTAATTTATTTTCAAAATATTCCTCAGTGAGTGGTTGCAACCTATTATCAAATAATTTTTCAGAACCATATATGGAGCCGGAATTTTCATTCAGAATTAAAGAAGATATCAATATAGCCAATGCCCCTTTCACTTTTGATCAAATTGCAAATCTTACAGATACAGTAATGAGTTCTGTTGAAATAGTTGATTTTCGTTTTAATAAAGAATTAAAAAACATTGGAATAAACAATTTAATTTCTACTAATGCTGCATCTGAATACTGGATAAAAGGTTTAAAAGAATTTAAACTAAATGAAATTAATTTATCAAATCATCCAGTAAAAGTTTTTATAAATGATAAGTTGATGGAAAAAGGAAACTCATCAAATGTTTTAGAAAACCCTTTAAATTCACTTTTATGGTTGATAAATAAACTATCTTTAAAAGGGGAAACACTTTTAAAAAACAATGTTGTTAGTACCGGAACCTGTACAGTAGCAATACCCTTAGAAAAACACTCTAATGTGAGGGTTGATTTTGCCAATATGGGCAATGTTGATTTTCAAATTAATTAATTTGCTAAAATATA
>CAZMBU010000243.1:0-1869 GCA_964564565.1 uncultured Dehalococcoidia bacterium
AAAGTTAATACTGAACTTGGATTGCTAGATAAAGATATATCAGAAGTAATTATTTCTGTTGCTGAAGAAATTATTAATAGTAATTATTTATCTGAATTTGTCATAGACATATTTCAAACTGGATCTGGTACATCTACCAATATGAATATGAATGAAGTGATATCTAATATTGCAATTGAAAAATCCGGAGGAAAGAAAGGAGATAAAAATTCTGTTCATCCTAATGATCATGTTAATTTGGGTCAATCAAGTAATGATGTTATTCCTACCGCTATTCATATTGCATTAATGAAGTCTATAACTTCTGATTTAATTCCTTCATTAGAAATATTAGCAAAAGCATTAAAAAAGAAATCAATTGAATTTGATAAAATTATAAAAACAGGTCGTACTCATTTGCAAGATGCTACTCCAATTACCCTGGGACAAGAATTTTTAGGTTATTATGGTCAAGTTCAAAATGGAATTGAAAAATTAACTGATTCTTTAAAATGGTTATCTAAAGTAGCATTGGGTGGAACTGCTGTAGGGACTGGAATTAATACTCATAAAGATTTTGCAAGATTAGTATGTAAAGATATTTCTGATTCAACAAATTTAGAAATAATAGAAACAGATAATCATTTTCAAGCCCAGAGTACAATAGATGCTATTTCAGGTACTGCGGGTGTAATAAAATCTTTATCTTTATCTATAATGAAAATTTGTAATGATATTAGATGGATGGGATCAGGGCCAAGAGGAGGATTGGGTGAAATTAATTTGCCTGCTGTCGCTCCTGGAAGCTCTATCATGCCTGGAAAAGTAAATCCTGTAATTGCTGAATCATTTTTACAGGTATGTGCTCAAGTTTATGGTAATTGTTCCACAGTGGAACTTTCTGCCCAAACAGGGAATTTTGAATTAAATGTTATGCTCCCTGTGGTTGCTCATAACATATTAGAGAGTGTTGAAATTATGGCAAAATCAGCTGTTAATTTTTCTGAAAAATGCATTACTGATTTAGACGCCACCGAACAGGGTCCAAATTCTGTGCATAGAGGTTTATCTATGGTAACCGCGTTGGTACCAGAAATCGGTTATGACCTTTCAGCTAAAATTGCTCAAGAAGCAGAAAGAACAGGGAAAACTGTAGAAGAAATAGCTATAGAAAAAACTGATTTAAGTGCATCTAAAATAAAGGAAATATTAGATCCATTTAAAATGATTAATCCAGGTTTGTAATTGTTTTTATGAGTTATTAATCTTTGTTACAAATTCTCTTTGTTCTTCTTCACCTGAGTCTGGATAATCGATAGCAAATATTTCAAGTTCTTTTTTGATTTTTCCCAATATAGGGCCTTCTGATATACCAATGGAAAAGAGGTCATCAGTGTTTAATTTGGGTTTTATGAGTCTAATTTTATTCCAATAATTAATTATCCTTATGCTTTTAGATTTGTCATACCATTGGGTGAGCCCTAAACAAATACTTTTGGTACTTTTATTTAATATCGTATTAAGCTTACTGTTTTTATCTTTTGCAAAATCAAACTTATCTAAATCATTTTTCATTTTAACTATATTTATCCAATTATTAATTATTGATTTTTCGAAACCAAAATCCTTTGATATTTTATGAATAGATTCATTGGATGAATCACATAAGAAAGTTGATAAAAACAATAAAATTTTATCTATTAATGATTCATATTGCGCGAATATTAAATTTCTATCATTAATATCTTTTTTCAACCAGTATGGAAGATATGGGGGTAATATCAAATCGATGTTTAAATGTTTAAATAATTTGAATTTTTTACATTCAATTAAAGTATCGATTGGCTGATTTTCTTCTAAGATTTTAAATATTTCATTTCTTATTCTTGC
>CAZMBU010000244.1:0-1861 GCA_964564565.1 uncultured Dehalococcoidia bacterium
AAGCCAAGCAGCGAATATAATAGGTAATTTAAAAAACTTAGTAAGTCGATAAATGTAATAAGGAATGGAATGCCCTTTTTCGATCTGATAAACGCTGATATTACTAGAATAATAATGAGCTTTATTTTCCGGTGGTTTAATTAATGTTAAAGAAATGTCAATTTTATAATCTGTTTTGAGGAATGATACATTTCTGATAAATGAATCCAGACCACCACCAATTTTAGTAAGGTAGACTATATGCAAATAATTTTTTTCATTAATAAATCAAGTTCAGCATATAATTCTCTATCATTGGGGCTTAAAACCTTAGAGCAATAAGTCGATCCACTCACAACATGTAAATATTGTATTCTTCTAAATATTCCTGAATTCACAATTATATTGCCTTTTATAGATTTTTTACTAATTCTCCTCTTGATCTGATCAAATATGTAATTATTGGAGTCATGATATATTTCTTTAAGTTTTAAAATATTGGTTATCATCTTTCAACAAGTGAAGGAATTTATCTATACGATGTTTGTAAGTGTGTTCTGCTAATAATCTTTTATAACCATTATTAGAAATTTTATTTCGTTCCTGTTCATTATTTAGATAATGATTAATTCTAATTAGTAAATCCTTTTTATCTTTATAAAGGACGATTTCATGACCATCAATAAACCAATCACTAGGACATTTATCTGCAATTTGAAGTGATTTTGTTGCGGGTATTTCAAATAGTCTAAGATTCCCTCCAAATGGCTGTGTAAGGATATGAATATTTAATGAAATTTTTGATTGCGATAAAATTCTTACCATTTTTTCACCATAAGCATTCCCTCTTATTATTGATTTTAATAAAGGAAAATCTTGAAGTGATTCCTTGCTGTTATTCCAAGTCCAAATATTTAATGCGACTCCATGAGATGCTAAATAATTCAATATATCAAGCCTATGATAGTGCAATGGCCCATCTAATCGCCCAATAAATGTGACATCATATATTTTCTTGTTTTCACATTTGTTAATTATCTTTTGGAAGGTAGAAGGGCATCCAGCAGATATTGGCAATTTAACTACATTTTGGGCTCCTAAATCCATCCATTCGATTTCATGTCCAGGATCACTTATAAATATTATATCATAGTGAGGAATATTATCTTTTTCAGATTGTGATAGTAAATATTTTGGAGAAACATTACAAAGTAATACAATCTTTGATGTGGAAAGTTTTTTTAACCTTTTGATTAGCGAACTATCTAAAAAGTACAGATTATCACTGAATATTATTAAATCATAGGATTGTAATTTTATTTTCCTGCAAATAATTTTTCTAATACAGTAATTGATAATCAAAGTTGTTTTATTACGAAAAAAAGTAGTGCCAGGTATTCCAAGTGATTCAAATTTTAAATTGAACCATAATAGTTTTATTCCAGATTGGAAATTAAGGATATCACATTTTCTTGTATTGGATTTAATGGTTTTTGAAAAATAGTAATTCTTCCAAATCCAATGGGGATCAAAATAGTCAAAGTAAAAATGCCATTTACGTTTAGACTCAGGTAAACCATCTCCAGATATATATAAGACTTTATCCATTAATGGGAATTAATATATAATTGTTATAGAATACCGAGTTTAAAATCCATTTTATCTAAAATAATTGATTAAAATTCTTGACATATATCACGAAAGGACTTTATTCATTTAAATCGAGAAGTTTACTTGCATTAGGCAGACTGACTAAGTTTCCAATTGATTATTTGCTTTAAACCATTCTCCAATGATACATCCACTTCAAATCCTAATTCAATTTTCGCTTTTTCAACACTGCCAATTCTGTTTTTAACTAAATGTTTATCTTCATCCTTGT
>CAZMBU010000245.1:0-1857 GCA_964564565.1 uncultured Dehalococcoidia bacterium
AAAGAAGTTATCAACGAATCTATAGAACCTAATAAAGCTAAAATAAAAGCTGAGAAAAACATAAACGGAGCCTTAGATAATGTCATTTTAAATGAAATCAATTCTGGTAATCCTATAGGTATTTCTCTTAAAGTTATTGCATTAGTAAATATGTAATATGAAAGTAAAACTCCAATCAATAAACAAATTAATGGTGATGGAATAATTTTATTAAATCTTTTTGGGTAAATTAACAATATAAATAATCCAATCATTCCAATTATTAGGGAATCATTATTGATATTATTAATGATCATAAGGTTTTGTAAAATATCGAAAATTTTACCATGAAGTTGATGACCAATCATTGGCCCAAATTGAATAACTATGATAATACAACCTATACCGGTTACAAATCCTGAAATCACAGGTGATGGAACAAAGTGAATATGCTTCCCAATCCTTAAGATACCAAACAAAATTTGAATTAGACCTGTTAGAACAACAATGGTGAAAATCAAATCCAATTCATTGTGATATGTTAAAACCATCCCTGACATTACAATAGTCATAGGGCTCGTCGGCCCTGAAATCTGACTTTTTGTACCTCCCAATAGAGCTGCAAAAAATCCTAAAATTATAGCTCCCCAAAGTCCAGCAATAGCTCCAATTCCCGAAGTTACTCCAAAAGCCAATGCTAATGGTAAAGCAACTACTGCTGTAGTAATTCCCCCATAGAAATCATTTTTTATGTGATTCAATTTAAACATAAAATAATGTGGCAAAATAAAGATGAATTATTTTAACACATATTGTTTAAATGAATTTTTAAAAACTGCATAATCACCCACTGCATTACTTAAAGCTTTTTCCCATCCGAATTTATTTAAGTCCGAATAATACTTATTAGCAAAGGTATCAAAAGCATAATGTATAATTATCCAATGAATTTATTAAAAACACTAAAAGATAATGGGTACAGAATTACTGAATCGCGAAAAATAATTTGTGATTTATTAGAAAAAAACATTCACTTCCATTTTAGCGTAAAACAATTAACTTTCTTAATAAATAAAAAATCTGAAATAAATATTGACCAAACCACGATATACAGAACTTTAGACGCACTAGAAGAATTAGGGTTACTCCGACATTCTCACATACCTCATAAACCTGCAATATATTATTTAAACAATACAGATCAAAATGTACATTTAATTTGCGAGTCTTGTGACAAAATAGTTGATATTTCTGAACAAGGAGTTGATTCTATAAATTCTATTTTAAAACAAAATTCGAATTTTAATAACATAAATAATAATTTTGTGTATATAGGCGTATGTGACGAATGTTCCTAGTTATTGCAAATGAATTGCAATAACGATAAAATAATTCAATACTTTTATATACAAAAATGACAATATTAATAGATCTTATACCTAACCATCCTTTCAACCTGGAATCTCTTCCAGATTCTAAGTGGCTAACTATGCTTTTTCTTGGCATTGCTATGGGTTTCAGGCATGCAACCGACGCCGATCATGTAGTTGCAGTATCGACCATTGTTTCTGAATCTAAAAACATCTGGAAAGGTTTTTGGATTGGAGCTTCATGGGGTTTAGGACATAGCATCCCACTATTACTACTTGGTGTAATTATTCTAAATGTAAGAGGATTAATGAATAATTATGAAGATATTGCTCATTATTTTGAATTTGCTGTTGCTTTGATGTTAATAATTTTAGGTATACAAGCGCTAATAATTTCAATTAAAAATAAAGATTTGATAAGTCAATATTTCAATAACATATACAAATTTTTAAAATTGCCAAAATTCAAAATCCCACATAATCACCCCTATGATTCTAATGAAAATAA
>CAZMBU010000246.1:0-1848 GCA_964564565.1 uncultured Dehalococcoidia bacterium
ATCTTTGCTTATTTTCAAGAATCATTGAAAATAAGCAAAGATATTGCAGAAAATTCTCATTGGCATAATAAAGTTGTAAAAGAAATGATTTTTAATAACTATCACAAAGATTATGATAAAGTTCTAGAAATAGAAGGAGATATTTTTTCACAGGCTAGGGAAACACAAGAACATAAAGATTTTGTAAAAAAATTTATGCAGGATAATAAATAAATTATTCAGATAGAATTAGATAAAAAGATGAGTCTTAATGACTAAGATAAGGTATACAAAAGCTAAGAAACTAGTAAAAGAATTATATGATTTAGTCCCATATATTACCCCTCGTATTGCTTTTAGATATATTCAACAATCAGATTTACCAAAAGGGCAAATCCTTACTTCTCACACAATTATTTTTGAATGGTTTAAAGAGTTCGAGAAATTTTCCAATAAAGATCGATATGAAAAATTAATGGCACTTTGGCTTAAAGAGAATCCACTAAAGATTAATCCCGATATGCCAAAAAAGAAAATCATAGATAACAATAAATAAATTATTTCCTGTCTCTGGCATCACTAGTTATTTTCCCCGATACATTGCCGTCTGTGTTTATTTTTAGTCCATGTGGATATTTAGGTGGAACTGTACAGGCATGCCCTGGAGAGCCAAGTATATAATCTCCTACATTGAGATTTTCGCCATTTAGTTCAATGACACCATGTTCTTCATTTTGAGAAAGAAGCTTTGCAGCTGGTTTTCCTTCTATTGTAAATCTGTCAGGAGTCAAAGGATCACAAGAAATAGCTTTTGCACCTATATCTACTGTAACAGTTTTTCTGATTTTGTCCTCGTCAATAACTTGACCTAATATTAGCCCTGCTACCACAAAATTTAAGTCTGGTTGTCTGATATTATTTGAATCCCAATAAATCCATGTTCCTGGTGATACTTTATAATCAGTATCATCTAAGTAATATTGGAAAGACCAAGAACCTCCAACAATAATGTCATAATCTGTTTGGGATGTGTAGTTTGAAATTTTATTTCTAAATTGCTCAATTATATTGATACTTTCTTTTACGTGTTCTTTTTTTTCTTCTAAATCTGTAATTCCAACTAAATGTCCGTCATATCCATGAATCCCTTTAAATTTTAAATTGGAATCATTAAATAATTTTTTTAATAATTCGTCAGATTCATTTACATCTATCCCTGTTCTATGCATTCCAGTATCTAAATCAATATAAACACCATCAAGGTTTTCAATTTTTGACAAAATTTCTAAGTGGTAGACTGTACCAGCAATAGCACTATATTTTATGTTTTTATTTTGATTAATGATTTTACTATATCTTTCTGCTTTTATTTCAGAAGCTAGTGGATATGCAAGAATAAGTTCTTCCGGGTTACATTCTGATAGAATTTGAATTTCTTCTAAAGTAGATGTTTTATGGCGTGTGATACCATTAGAAATTTGCAAATTTAGCATTTCCTTGGATTTATGTGTTTTTGCGTGAGGAATTAATCTGGAAGGGGTTTTTACCATAGATAAAATTGTATCTAAGTTATGTTTTAATATGTTTTCGAATATTACATATTCTGGTGTTTCAAAAGATTCCGGATTGTTAATTGTATAATTGCCAAATTTCATTATATATCCATTTAAGTTAATTAAAATTATATGATAGTAAATCTGGGTCGATGTTTTCAACATCAGTTATTCCACAATATTTCATTGCTACTTCTAATTCTTCTTTTAATATTTGAATAACATCCCTGACTCCATTTTCACCTCCAACAGCTAATCCCCAGTAAAAAGGGCGTCCAATCATTACTGCTTTTGCTCCGAATGCTAAAGCTTTTAA
>CAZMBU010000247.1:0-1845 GCA_964564565.1 uncultured Dehalococcoidia bacterium
GTAATTTTTCTTCCAATCCAAGTAGGAACATTATGCTCTGCAACTGCAATTGTAAGATCCGGACGCCTTACTTTTCTTTTAGCTAATCTAAATCCATCAAATGCCTGAGGAGAAGTTACTTCATGAATCATATGCAGGTCAATATATAATACAGATGGTTGATCTTTTTGCTCGTGAACAACGTGAGCATCCCAAATTTTTTCAAATAAAGTTTTGTGATTTTTATTCATATATCGATTTTAATATTATTTATTTTTTAATTTATTTAATCCATCAATGTATGCTTTTGCGCTAGCTACAAGGATGTCTGTGTCAGAACCACGCCCTATGACTAAGTTTCCTTCATGTTCTAATTTTACTATAGCATCTCCAATTGCATCAATTCCTTCAGTTACAGCTTCAATTCTCCATTCATTTAAAACTACTTTTAAATTAATTTGTTTATTAATAGCTTTGTAAATTGCATCGACTGGGCCAGTCCCTGATGAAGTTGAACTTTTAATTTTATTATTTTGTGTGTTTTTAATATCTATCTTAGCTGAAGGATTTTTATTTGATCCAGATTCTATATCAATAGAAACCAATTCAAATTGCCCGTCAGATCTTTCAGATCTTTTTTGATTTGACATTAAAGATTCTAAATCTTGATTTGTTACTTCTCTTTTTTTGTCAGCTAATATTTTAAATTCTTCAAAAGTTTTATTTAGTTCGTCTGGTGACAAATTATAACCTAGATCTTCAAGTCTAGATTTAAGTCCGGCTCTTCCACTCAATTTACTTAATACAAGAGTATTTCCTGTAAGGCCAATAGATTCAGGGTCCATAATTTCAAAAGTAGATTTTGATTTTATAACACCATCCTGATGTATTCCTGAAGCATGTCTGAATGCATTAGCTCCAACTATTGCTTTATTCGGTTGTACTGGAAATCCTGTTATATCACTAACTAATCGGCTGGTTTTATATATTTCTTTAGTATTGATATCAGTTTTTACATTTAATAAATCTTTTCTAGTTTCGATAGCCATTATTACTTCTTCTAAAGCAGCATTTCCTGCTCTTTCTCCAAGCCCATTTATGCATCCTTCAATTTGTCTTGCGCCAGCTGTAATTGCTGCCAAACTATTTGAAACAGATAATCCCAGATCATTATGGCAGTGAACGCTTGTAACTACTTTATCCATTCCAGGAACATTATGAATTATATTTTCTATGCGATTTTTAAATTCCCATGGCATGGTATAACCCACTGTGTCAGGTATATTTATTGTAGTTGCTCCTGCTTTGACTGTGGCTTCGATTAATTGATATAAAAAGTTCATATCTGTTCTGGAAGCATCCATAGGCGAAAACTCAACATCATCACAATATTGTTTAGCTTTTTCCACGCAATATACTGCCATGTCTAACACTTCTTCTCTGTCTTTTTTTAATTGATTAATTATTTGTATATCCGAACTATTTATAAAAACATGTATTCTAGGGTTTTCTGCATTTTTAATTGCATTCCACGCTGCTTCAACATCGGATGGAACACAACGGGCCAATGCAGCAATTACTGGGCCTTTTATTTTTTCTGATATCATTGTTACTGATTCAAAATCTCCTGGTGATGAAGCTGGAAATCCTGCTTCAATTATATCGACATTTAATTTATTTAATTGTGTGGCAATTTCAAGTTTTTCAAATTTTGTTAAACCAATTCCGGCAGATTGTTCCCCGTCTCTTAAAGTGGTATCGAAAATTAGAATTTTATTATCATTAGCCATTTATGAACTCCAGTATATATAAATATTATTCAGAATCTTTAAGAAAGGGCATCATCCCTCTTAATTCTTTTCCTAT
>CAZMBU010000248.1:0-1814 GCA_964564565.1 uncultured Dehalococcoidia bacterium
ACAAGTCATTTTTTTTATATTATATTTCAATAATTATAATTTTCAAACTAATATAGTATAATTATCTTCTATACCCAAAAATAAATATAAAAAAATATAAAGGCTAAAAAAATGGTTTTTATTAGTAGAATAAAAAATAAAAATAATTTAAGAATTTTATTAATATCTCTTCTTTCTTTAATGATAATTGCTTGTAACGTTACTAAAGATACTGAAAGTTACGGGCAAAGAGGAGCTACCGGTAAAGTAGACTTACTCAATCCCGGAAGTACATTATCTTCAGAAGGATATGGAAAAACAGATACAAGAGGAGTTCAAGTGAAAAAAGCACAATCATACGACGCACCCCCACCAATGTTTATAGACACAGATAAAGAATTTTATTATGCAAAAATCGAGTTAGAAAAAGGTGGAACCTTACTCTTGGAGTTATATAGTAACAAAGTGCCTAACACAGTAAATAATTTTGTTTTCCTTGCCAATAATGGGTTTTATGATGGTGTAACATTTCATAGAGTAATACCAGATTTTATGGCACAAACAGGTGATCCAACAGGTACCGGAACAGGCGGGCCAGGTTATCAGTTTGATAACGAATTCCATCCTGATTTAAGTCATAATGCAAAAGGAATTGTATCTATGGCTAATGCAGGAATACAGAATGGTAAAGGAACTAATGGAAGTCAATTTTTCATTACTTATGTACCAACCGAATTTTTAGACGGATTCAATCCTGATGGAACTGAGAAAGATTGTAAATTTGACTCTTGTCATTCTGTTTTTGGAAAAGTAATTGATGGCTTAGATATTCTGGATAACATCTCTCTAAGAGATCCTGGTTCAGCGACTCAACCTGGAGATGTAATTAAAACTATTACCGTGCAAAAACACAATACTCCCTAATTACAGTTTGTCATCACTATAAAGTAATAAGTTACCTGAAATACCTAACCATGCTTTGTTAAATATTTCTTTTTCTTTAATCAATGGTTGATTATTAATTCTTAGTGATTTCCCTGTATAGTTATGAATAATCATATAATCTTGCATATACTCAAAAAGTAATCCGTTAAATAAATCATTATCAAATTCTTCACCTTTAATTTTGTTTCTATTCAATATTTTATTTTGAAGAGATCGTGATATTGAATTAATATCAATAATCAGATTATTTTTATCATCATATATATAGCCTCTTAAGCTTACTCTACGGGAATAATTTATCATTAATATTATTCCAATTATTAATACTAATATAATTATAACTGCGACTATAGAAGATAAAATTATTACCAAGTTAGACTGTTCATCAATTTTATCTTGAATTACATCTACAGGTTTTTTTGGTTCTTCTTTTACAATAACTTTTTCTATAATTGGTTCTGGAATCGTGGTAATCACCATTGAATTTGAATACACCACATATTTTTTATTTTTATACATAGAATCTAACCTGAAACTGATATTAGCTTTTCCATATTTTGTAGTACTTAGATTTGCTTCAAATTTACTAGCTCTTCCATCTTGTATGGGATCAACAGGATTAATTTTTATCTCAAAATCCAAAGCATCAGCGCTTACAGCCCATTTTATATCATCTGAATTAATAAAATATTTTTCATCTCCTAAATATGATTCAATAATTGCAATAGATGTATTTTCATTTAAATTAATATTATTAAGGGTTACTGGATCAGAAATAATATATGGAAACAATTCAAAATTAATTTTTGTTAAATCGGAAATACTTGTACCATAATTTGGCCAAGAATATTTAATTTCCACATTATATTCCCCTGGCTCATTAACATCAG
>CAZMBU010000249.1:0-1795 GCA_964564565.1 uncultured Dehalococcoidia bacterium
TCTATTGATAAAAATGCAAGGCTGAGAATTGAAAAATTACTTAAAGAAGTTAATTCAAATAAATAAAAATATTTATTATTTATTATTATCATTGATATTTTTCAATTTATTGTTTTTTACTGACATTATTTATGCAGAAAATAATCAATGGGATATTAAGGGTCAATTGGTAAATGGAACTACAAATTCTTATGTAGAAGATCATTTGATAATTTTGCATGTTTCTAATGATGGAGAGATGGAAGAATATAGTACTAAATCAGATAATTCAGGCTATTTTCATTTTAAATCTTTGAATCATGCAGATGATTCTGTAATAGGTGTTTCATCAATATTTGAAGGCGTGTTGTATGGTAAAGATCTTGGTTTAATTTCTAATCAAATTGATGAAATTTTATTAACTGTTTACAAATCATCAGATAGTTCTGAAAACATAACATTAGAAAATTCTACTATTATGTTTACCTCTGTTGATAAATCTAAAAACCTTATATGGGTAATGGAATTAATTAAAGTGGTAAATAATTCAAAAATAACATTTAAACCACCTTCGGATAATCCTATGGGAATGATTAGATTTGGGCTCCCGACAAATTATGAGGATTTAATTATTGATTCAGATTTGCTAGGAGTTGAATTTATTGTTATTGATAAAGGATTTGCCGTCTTAGGAAATGTTTATCCAGGTGAACATCAAATTTTGTTTACATATGGAATTAAATATGTTGAACAAAAATATATATATATTAGAAATTTGCAATTTGATTTAAATAACCTAAGGATAATTACTGAGGATAATGTAAATATTGAATTACCTGATTTTACTTATGATCATAATGATACTTTTGTTAATGAAATTAAGTATAACTTAATAGAGATGAATAATTTCAAACAAGGGGAAAAGATTAAGATAATTTTTTCTGATCTTCCTCAAGCAACGTTTTTTGATAAAGCAAAGAATTATATTCAAAACTTTGATAGAGGGTGGGGAATGTTTGTCTTATTCTTTATTATTCTGATAACTGTACTATCTATTTTATTAGGGAAAAGAGGAAGAATTAAGAGTTAATTTCGATTTCTAATAGGTCAATTAACGCCTGAGCTGCACTGTAACCATAATTGAGTGGCATTTTACCATCCTCTTTTATATCTGCTTTAATATCCTGAGCTCTTGCTTTTGCCAGATTGATATTATCTGCTGCAATTATTCCTAAAGTTATTGGAATTTCGTGTTCTATGCTTACTTTTATGCATCCATTGTAAGCGTTTTCTGAGACTAATTCATAATGATATGTTTCGCCTTTTATTACTGCTCCAAGTGCAATAATTCCATCAAACTGTTTAGATGATGCGATTTTTGTTGCCAAATATGGTATTTCTAGTGAACCTGGAACCCAGTATGTTTCAATATTCATTTCAGAGATATTATTATTTTTAAGACAATTGATTGCAGCATCATATAAATTAACTGTTATTTCAGAATTAAAACTACTTACTATTACTGCAATCTTGTTATTCATTTAGGTTATTCTTTTTCTGATGTTTTTTGGAATTCAGATAAATTAAGTAGATGACCCATCCTATTCTTTTTAGTCTCAAGGTACTTTAAATTTTCATCTTTTGGTGTTGTTTGAATAGGAATGATAGTAGCTAATTCTATTCCGGCTTGTTCAAGCTCCATAATTTTTTTAGGATTATTAGTCATTAAATCAATTTTTGCTACGTTTAAGTCTCTTAATATTTCTGCAGCAACGGTAAAGTGTCTTGGGTCAGCTGAATATCCTAAATGTAAGTT
>CAZMBU010000250.1:0-1754 GCA_964564565.1 uncultured Dehalococcoidia bacterium
TGCTCACTCTACCATATGTAGGTTTTAATCCTACTACTCCACATGCAGCTGATGGAAATCTTATAGATCCACCTGTATCACTTCCTAAAGAAAGAGTGCAAAGACCCGCCGCTGTTGCAACTCCTGAACCACTTGATGATGATCCTGACCATCGTTCTTTATTCCATGGATTTCTTGGTGCCTGCCTGCGAGGATTATATCCACCCATCGCACCTTCTGTTAAATTAAGCTTACCAAGAAGTATTGCACCGGCATTTTTCAATTTGGTAATTACTGTTGCATCATATTCTGGAACAAAATTTTCTAAAACTGCTGTGCCTGCCATCGTTCTTACACCTTCTGTAAAGCACAAGTCTTTTACTCCTATAGGGATTCCATGTAAAGGGCCAAAGTTTTCAACAGAAATTTCAGATATATCCCGAGCTGTTTTCAATGCACTTTCTTTCATCAAAGTAGCGTATGAAAGAAGTTCTGAATCCAGGGAATCAATTCTATCAAACATCAATTCAGTTACTTCCAAAGGAGTAATTTCTCCAGTCTCATATAATTTCTTTATCTGATCAATTGAAAAATAGTGTATTTGATCTTTTATAGTATCACTCATATGAGTACTCCTTAATAAATTTCTATAAATATTCTCTGAAACTATTTGAATATACAAACAATGCAGGAGTGCCGCCAGTATGTATAAATACTAAAGCTTTTGATTCATCAAAATGCCCTTTTTTAACAAGATCAATCATTCCTGCAAATGCTTTTCCAGAATATACAGGATCAAGAATAATTCCTTCTGTTCGTGCAAGTAATTTAACTGCTTCAATCATTTCTTCAGATGGAATTCCGTATCCTTCACCAATATAATTATCATTGAAAATGATATCATCATCTTCATAGGATAAACCGAGATCATAATATTCAGACGTTTCATTACATAAATCTTTCAACTTTGGTATTACAACTGAAGCATCAGAACTTATTCCCATTCCAACCGCATCAATTCCTGATTTTTCAACATCAGCACCTAAAATCATACCTGTCTGTGTTCCGCCGCTTCCTGAGGCCGCTACCATGCTTCCAATTTCAATTCCCATATCATTGGCCTGCGATATCATTTCCATTGTCATTGAAATATATCCAAGGCTCCCAATATGATTACTACCTCCAACAGGAATAAAATATGGATTTTTACCTTTATCTTTTAAATCCTGCATAAGATTATCAATAGTATCTTCCATTGACAACCGTCCTCCCTTATCTAAAGCTTCCCCGTCTTCTTCTATTAAAACTAATTCTGCTCCAAGTAATTCGTCAAGGAAAATATTTCCATTATAATCTTTTGACCATGAAGGTCTTGCAACAATAATACATTCAAGTCCAAATTTTGTAGCTGCTGCTGCTGTCTGTCTGCAATGATTTGACTGAACAGCTCCCGCGGTAATAAGCACATCAGCATTTTTATCCAGGGCATCACCAATCAAAAACTCTAGTTTTCTTGATTTATTACCTCCAAATGCAAGACCTGTACAATCATCTCTTTTTATGTAAATCTCAGGACCTCCCAGTTTACTAGTCAGGTTTTCCAGGCGTTCAAGAGGAGTTGGAGAGTGTATTAATTTAACCCTTGGATATTTTGATAACTGCATATTAATCTCCTTAATTAATTATTTAATATTTTTGAAGCCATAGAATAAATTAAATCTTCTTCTGAAATAGTAGAAGTCTTAAATTTCAAATCATGTTCAAGTAATATATCG
>CAZMBU010000251.1:0-1754 GCA_964564565.1 uncultured Dehalococcoidia bacterium
CAAACATAGTATTTTCATAATTAATAACCTACTTTGTATAATCAATTATAACTATTAAAACCAAGTTTGTTGTATACAGTCCATGCTAGTACAAGTCATATATTAGATATTTAATTAAATTATTTGATTAATAATTTAATTTCAATCATAATGGGAAATACTTTTACGAGAATGGAGGATATATGAACACGCCTAGTAATTTTAATTTTGATAATCTATGGTCAGAAAAATCAACTGACGCTGAAAGAGTAATAACTAATCACGCAAAATATGATTTTGCTATCGCTTACCCGCCTTTTGAAGCTGTCCCTATGTATGGTTTGATAGACGGGTTAAAATCTAAAGTTGATGCAGATTTAGAAAAAGTTTCTATTGAAATGGCATACTATCCTCATGTTCAAGGAGATGAATCTCTTAGAGAATTTACTGCAAATAAAATATATGGTGATAGAGGCATTAAAACTGACAAGGATTCCATCGTTTTATGCAATGGTTCGGGAGAAGCAAATGGATTAATTATCCAGGCACTTATTAATCCTGGGGATTATGTAATTACAGAAGAATATGTATACATGGGTACTACAAAACAACTTGCATACTATGATGCAAATATAGTTGGATCTCCCATGGATGAGCAGGGATTAATACCTGACAAATTAGAAGATACCATTCTAGATATAAAAAACAAACATGGTGTGATACCAAAGATGCTTTACACAATCCCTGAACATCAAAATCCAACAGGGTCAACTCTCCCTAAATCCAGGCGAATTAAAATAATTAATATTTGTCACAAGTATGGAATTCCCATTCTTGAAGATGATTGTTACATAGATAATAGATTTGAAGGTTCTCCTGAACCAGCTTTTGCTTCTTTAGATAATTCTGGAATGGTCATCTATGTCGGTACATTTTCTAAACTTATAGCCCCTGGTCTAAGAATGGGTTATTTTACTGCCAGTCCCGAAGTTATAGATAGAGCTTTATCTGTAAAACCAGGTTCTGGGCCGAACCAATTTACTGCTTACGCAATTGACGGATTTCTAAGAAGTAACCTTGAAGCACATAAAAATACTTACGATAAAATCTTGAAAGATAAAAAAGAAGCTATGGAAAAAGGTTTATTAGAAGCATTTTCAGATACTAAAGCAAAATGGTCATCCCCTCAGGGTGGATGCTACACATGGTTTGAAATGACGGATGGATCTAATATCTCTGAGGTCAGAAATGAAGTTTTTAATAGAGGAGTTGGTTACATAGCAGGAGATATGTTCGCCCCTAATGGCGATGGTCAAAATATGGCTAGGCTATGCTTTGCGTTTGAGCCCGTAGAAAAAAATTACAAAGGAATAATCGAACTTGCTTCTATATTCAAAGATCTAAATATTATTTAACAAAATATTCAAAAAAAGAACACATAATGAAAGAATTTAGATTTTGGCAAGTAGATGCATTTACTAACGAAACATTTAAGGGAAATCCGGCTGCAGTTCTAATTCTTGAAAAAGAATTAAATGATCAATTAATGCAAAATATTGCTATTGAGATGAATTTATCAGAAACAGCATATGTATTATTAAGGCCCGGACAAAACCCTTATTTAAGATGGTTTACACCTGTGAGTGAAATTGATCTTTGCGGTCATGCAACATTGGCAAGTGCCCAAATTTATTTTAATGAAATAGATCAAACATCCGACGAGATTACTTTTGATACAAAATTTGCCGGACCTTTAGGAGTTAAAAAAAATAATT
>CAZMBU010000252.1:0-1748 GCA_964564565.1 uncultured Dehalococcoidia bacterium
AATTTTCAGGCAAAGGTAATTGAACCAAAATACCATTTACAGCTTTATCATTATTTAATTTTTTAATTAATTTGATAACATTTTCTGTATTATCATTATCACTAAATTTATAATCTTCTGCATACATACCAGCAGATATAGCTGATTTTTGCTTATTTCTTACATAAACATGAGATGCAGGATCATCACCTATTAAAATTACACATAATTTAGGTACTATATTATATTCATTTTTTAATTTGGAAACATCTTCAGTAATTTCTAATCTGATATCTGATGAAATCAATTTCCCATCTATTAGTTTTGTTTTCAACACATTCCTCTACATACAATTTTTGTAAGAGATTTTATAATAAAATCAAATTACATTAAAGGCAAGTTTTGGTTTTAGTAGGGACTGATTTAATTGAAATAGATAGAATATCTAAAACAATAGAAAATTATGGTCAACGCTTCCTAAATAGAATATATACAGAACATGAAATAAATTTCTGCAGAGGAAAGGTGAATTCTCTTGCGGGGAGATTTGCTGCAAAAGAAGCCGTCATGAAGTTATTGGGGACTGGTGTCAGGGGAGTTGGGTGGAAAGAAATTGAAATTCACCGACAAAGAGGGCATAAACCTACTATTAATCTTTATAACAAAGCAAAAAATGTTGCAATTAAGAAAAAAATCATCGATATAGAAATATCAATCTCTCATTCACGTTCAACAGCGTTTGCTGTAGCTGTGGCGTCTACAGAATAAAATGAGGATTGATAATCATTTTGAAAAAATAGTAAGTTACAAAGAAATGAAATCTATGGAAAAACTTGCCATGGATAATGATAAAACAGAATCTGATTTAATCAATAATGCCGGAAAAGAAATAGCAATATATATAAAGAAAAATTTTATTGAAAAGAAAAAAATTTTATTTATATTAGGTAAAGGCAATAATGCAAAAGATGGATATATTGCTTTTAAACAACTTTTAAAATCCAAATATGAAATAAATATTCTATTAGTATTTAAAGATTCAGACTATAAATCATGGAATTATGATCTGAATAAATTTTCACCTAATATCTATTACTTAAACGATCAATTTAACACTCTTCAAACTTTAATAAATGATACTGACATTATCATAGATGGAATATTTGGTATCGGCTTAAATAAAAATATCACAGGGTATATCAGCAAATTAATTAAACAGGTAAATTACTCAGATAAATATATAATTTCAATCGATGTTCCATCCGGTCTATCTTCTATATACGAACAAAAAAACAATAATACTAATACTATAATTGCTAATGAAACTTTATGTATTTCGGGAATAAAAGACTGCTGTCTAACTATAAACGGACATAAATATTCAAATAAATTGATTAACCTGGATATAGGTATTACAAAATATCCAAAAAATTATAAATATAAATTTCTTATAAATCCACAATCAGCTTTTAACTTAATCCCTAAAAAAGATACCTATGGTGACAAAAGGTTATCAGGTGAAACATTGATTGTAGGAGGGTCAAAAAAATATCCTGGTTCAATACTCATGGCTGCATCAGCAACTCTAAATACCGGAGTTGGTTTATTAAGTTTAGCTATACCTTTATCAATTTATGATGTTATAGCAGGTAAGATTCCAGAAGCAACTTTAGATACAATTAATAATAATAATAATGAATTTATATCAAAAGATAACATCAAATATTTATTTGAAAATAAAAAAAGAATAAACTCATTATTAATTGGTT
>CAZMBU010000253.1:0-1747 GCA_964564565.1 uncultured Dehalococcoidia bacterium
ATTTCAGAAGATCAGCCTATTACTTCTTTGAATACTCTTGAATAATTTAATCCTAATATTTTTCTAAGTTCTTCTTCGTTAAAACCTCTCTCAGCTAATTTCAAAGTGAGATTAGGCCAGTCAGTAAATTGTTCATAGCCAATTGTTTTATAATCATCGTACTGAGGATATGGCAATCCAAGGCCATTATCATTTACCCGGTGTTCTTCTCTAAAGCCACTCCAATTAAAATGCCCAGGCCTCATTCCTGGCATCTCTTTAGGATATTCAAATAATGTTTCTGTTCCAGGACCAGGGCCTAGTTTATCCGAGCCAATACAGACATGATCAATCCCCATTACATCTACAAGATGTTCAATATGCAAAGCCCAGTCATCTAAAGTTGCTGTGGATGTTTCCTGAATAAATCCAGGGATAACCACAACCCCAAAAAATCCTCCATTATCTGCTATTGCTCTTGCGAATTTATCGCCCTTACCTCTGTCATGTTTTACGATGGCAGCACTTGTTGAATGAGTTACTACAACAGGACTTGAAGATATGTCCATAGCATCCCATCCTACCTGTTCTGAGCAATGACTAACATCGACAATCATATTTTTTTCATTTAATTTATTTACAAGTTCTCTGCCAAAATAGGACAGTCCACTTTTATGTATCTCAGTACATCCGTCACCCACTAGGTTCCTTAAATTATAGGTAAGTTGTACCACTCTTAGACCAAGATTATAGAAAAAATCAACTTTATTTAAATCAGTTCCAAATGACAACGTATCCTGAAAATCAAAAATTATACCTCCTTTACCAGTCTCATGTGCTTCTTTAATATGATCTGAGGTTGTTACAAGCATAAGTTTTTCTGGTATTGAATTTATAATTGATATTGCATCCGACATTCTTTTTACTGAACTATCATATGCGGCATCTATACCAGCTGCTGGACCAGCATAAGTTCCACTTGCAATATTAACCCCTGATTTTTCCCAAAGTTCAATATATTGTGCTTTTGCATCAGTGCTATTCTGAATCTCACCTGGAATCATTCCTGACAATGTGGCTGATGCCTCCGCTTTTGTCATTCCATCTTTAAAACATTCATCCATTCTTTTTCTCATATTATCTGTAAATAAACCACCTATCGTGATAGTAGGGATCTGAGAATCAACAACAAGTGCTTCATTATGTAACTGTAAAGCTTCGTCCTGGCTTAAAACAGGTTTTTCTCTATAAGACATATAAAACCTCAATAAATATATAAACTATTATAATTCAAAATTGGCAGGAGGGTTCTCGCCTAAAAGGTGCTGTACAAAATAATCCCATCTTTTTCTCCAGAAATATTTCCACGATTTTAATGATATTTCTGAATTTACAGGAGAATGTTCTATCTCAGGTATAATCAGCATATCAAAATCTTTATTGTTTTGTATTAATTCATGAGCAAGTCTGAGAGTGTGATACATATAAACATTATCATCCATGTCGCCATGAATTAATAATAATTTACCTTTTAATTTAGAAACATAATTTCTTGTAGCTTGGTTGCTATAAATTTCATCAGAAACTTTTCCCTGATATTTTTCTCCCCACCTGGAATTATATTCAAGATTATCGTAATTACCCGAAGACGCAACTCCCACAGAATAAAAATCAGAATATTTAAATAATGCATTTGCAGTTGAATAGCCTCCACCAGAATGTCCATACATACCTACTTTTTCTATATTCATATAAGGTCTTGTTTTCG
>CAZMBU010000254.1:0-1747 GCA_964564565.1 uncultured Dehalococcoidia bacterium
TAAAGCCAAAGCTGATGCAGAATCTAAAGCCAAGGCAGATGCTGATGCTAAAGCCAAAGCTGATGCAGAATCTAAAGCCAAGGCAGATGCTGACGCTGACAAAGCTAAAGCTGTTGTGAAAATGATTAATTTATCAAAAATTCCTGATGAAACTTTACAGTCATTAATCGATCTTTCTGTTTCGAAAATTGCAGATAGAAAATCAAATATTATAGCTATAACTTATGATATAGGAGCAAGCAAAGGTATCCCTATTCCTGACTGGCCTTTTGAAGAACATGAAGTTCTTATATCAAAAGATCAGATTGAGAGTTCATTAACTACAATAAGATCTTTTATTGAAAATGATCAATGTGTTAAAGATTTTTTTAGTACAGGAGAAGGCACACAAGAGTATATAGATTATGAAATAAATAGTTTCCGAGCTTTATTGGAAAAAGGAGCTGATGCCACTACACAAAGACAAATATGCGCTACTACTAGAGTAGTTTTCAATGGCGCACCTGCAAATCAAAGTAAAGAAGATACTCTTTTTACATGGGTACACGAACTTTATCATGCTTTACAGCAAGATATTGCTTTAGAACCTCCTGCTATTGATGCATGGTGTGATGAAGACGCAACTGCAAAGAGTAAGTGGATAGTAGAAGGTGGAGCTGATTATTTTGCGCAGCATGTATATGGAGAATATGTTGGAGAAAATGGTGTAGATAGAATATTTCAGTATGGAATGCTATCTTTCAATGAAACTGGTACCGAACTTGGTACTAGCGCCAGAACTGCTGCTGCTGCACTGAGATTACTTGTAGAAAGAGGTGCATTAAAACACTCAGACATTATTGATGGAACTTTATTCCATAAATGTGAAAGAGTAAGCATTTATCATGATAATAATGATGATGTTAAAATTGCAAAATCTTCATGGTCTGAAATTCAATATGTTTATGGTAAATACAGTTTTAAACCTTCAGTTTTGAAATAAATGAAATGAACAGTTATTACTATCAAATAAATTCTCCTATTGGGCCTTTACATTTAGCAGCAACTAGCAAAGCACTGACAGCAATACATCATAGTTTTGAAAGATTGAAAAATTGGAATAAAAATGATGTAATTTTTGAAAATAAAAAAAATATTATTATTGAAAAAACAATTTTACAATTAACTGAATATTTTGATGGGAAAAGAAAAAAGTTTAACATCCCCCTAGAATTATCAGGAACGAATTTTCAACTAAAAGCTTGGGAAGCACTAAAAAAAATACCCTATGCTAAAACTGTAAGTTATTCAGATCAGGCAAAACTCATAGAAAATCCCAAAGCTTCAAGAGCTATTGGAAATGCAAATAATGCAAACCCAATAAGTATAATTGTCCCTTGCCATAGAGTAATAGGAAAATCAGGAAAACTGGTTGGTTATGGAGGAGGTCTAGACAGAAAAGATTACTTATTGGAATTAGAGCAAAACAATGATTAGATTTGATGATCAACCTCCTATGAGCCCAGTTGCAGATGCTTGGGCTGAATCTGTATTAATTAAATCAGATAAATATAGAAATAAAAAAATTTCCAATTTTTTTCAGTATGGACCTGACAAAGCACAAAGAATTTATATCCTGCCAAAACAAATAGATATTAATAATATTTTTTTATTCAATATTCATGGTGGTGCTTGGGAATTTGGATATCCTGAATGGATGTTATTCACATATGAATATTTTAAAAATTACAATTTGAATCTAGTAGTT
>CAZMBU010000255.1:0-1746 GCA_964564565.1 uncultured Dehalococcoidia bacterium
TGATGGTAGAAATTTTGGAAAGAAAGAATTTACGATTTGGTGCTCGATATTTTCTTTTGTCAGGGCTTTTGATAATCTATAAAGATATTTTTCAGCGCCACCAAGCTTTGTTTTGTTTGAACGAATGAAATATATTTTTTTATGCAACGTTATTTAGATGAACTAAATTCTAGCTCAATCAAATGGCAAAGAGTATGGTTCAATTTTATCCTAATAACTATTTTATAAAAAAACATATAATCAAATTATCTTATAAAATGATTCCTATGTAAACTTGCAGATTCATTAAAGATGAAGTCAATCAAATTGGTTAATATTTTAAGAAATTACTCCTAAATTATGCGCAAAAAAGGCTTTCTTTATTCTCATCACTTTTGATTAATCTTATAGGGTTATATTGATCAATTATTATGGTAGGTTTACCACAATATTGATGAGTCTTACACTGTGTTTATACTATTATCTCAACGTAGTTATCGTAAACCAAAACTAGGTATGTTATTAAGAGTTCACAAGCTATATAATATTGAAATGCAAAAGTCCTGGATGATTGGTGATAAAGAAGAAAATATTAAAACTGCAATCGCAGCAGGAATTAACAATACTATATTGGTAAAAAGTGGCCATTTCATTGATGAATAATAAGAATCCAAAAATTGCTATTATAGGAATGGGCTATGTTGGGCTCCCACTAGCCGTTGAATTTGGAAAAATTATAAATACAACTGGTTTTGATATTAATAAATCTAGAATTCGAGAACTCAATTCAGGAAATGATTTGACACTTGAAATTGATTCAAATGAGTTAAAAGAAGCAACAAGATTAAGTTTTACAAATGATTCCCGTGATATCCAAAATTGTAATATTTTTATTATTACTGTACCAACACCAATTGATGAGTTGAAAAAACCTGAACTAACTCCACTTGTCACTGCAAGTGAAACTGTCGGTAAGATGTTAAAAAAAGACGATATAGTTATTTATGAATCCACAGTTTATCCTGGTGCTACAGAGGAATTCTGTGCACCTATCCTTGAAAAGAATTCAGGGTTACAGTTTAATAAGGATTTCTATTGTGGCTACTCCCCAGAAAGGATAAATCCAGGTGATCAAGAACATCGTGTTACAACAATAATAAAGGTTACATCTGGCTCAACACCAGAGATTGCAAATATAGTTGATAATCTTTACCAAAGAATCATAACTGCAGGGACACATAAGGCTATTAGTATTAAAGTTGCAGAGGCCGCTAAAGTAATTGAAAATACTCAGCGAGATGTAAATATAGCATTAATTAATGAGTTAGCTTTAATTTTTAATAAGCTTGAAATTGATACAGAGGCTGTTTTAAAAGCTGCAGGAACCAAATGGAATTTTATACCTTTTCGCCCTGGTTTAGTGGGTGGTCATTGCATTGGAATAGATCCTTATTACCTAACTCATAAAGCACTAGAAGTTGGTCACAATCCGGAAATGATTCTTGCAGGTCGTCGTCTTAACGACAATATGGGTAGTTATGTAGTTGATCAAGTCCTAAATTTAATGAACCAAAAGCAAATTCGTATCACAGGTGCTAATATTCTTATTATGGGTTTAACTTTTAAGGAAAATTGTCCTGACTTAAGAAATACTCAAATTATAGATTTAATAAAAGGCTTTCGTCAGAACGGGTGCAGTGTTGATGTTTATGATCCATGGGTTAATCAAGATGTTGCAAAAGATGAGTATGGAATAACCACTGTTAA
>CAZMBU010000256.1:0-1741 GCA_964564565.1 uncultured Dehalococcoidia bacterium
TTGATACCACATCAAATGATATAGCTTATGCTTATTTTTACAAACCTATAAATAAAAATTTTGAAGGTTCAAAAGAAGAAAAACCTCCGCTTTTGGTAATTAGCCATGGAGGGCCAACGGGTGCAACATCTAATGCACTTAATTTATCTATACAATTTTGGACAAACAGAGGTTTCGCTGTAGTTGATGTGAATTATCGTGGATCTGCTGGTTATGGGAGAAAATTTAGAGATGCACTCAAAGGTAATTGGGGGATTTATGATACAGATGACTGTATTGCTGCGGTTGATTTTCTTTCAAAACAGGGATTGGTAGATTCTTTAAGAGTAGCAATCAAAGGAGGATCAGCGGGAGGTTATACTACAATAAATGCTTTAACATTCCATAATAGATTTGCAGTAGGTGCAACTTATTACGGGATAGCAGACTTATCGGTTTTTATTGATGACACTCATAAATTTGAATCCAGATATTTGGACTCTCTTATTGGAAAATATCCTGAAGAAAAAGAAAAATATTATAATAGATCTGCGATAAACTTTACTGATCAACTTTCTTGTCCGATGATAATTTTTCAGGGAACTGAAGATAAAATAGTACCTCCTTCTCAGGCTGAAATTATGGCAGAGGGATTGCGAGATAAAAAAATTCCTTTTGCATTAATTATGTATGAAGGTGAACAGCATGGATTTAGACAATCAAAAAATATTAAATCTTCTCTTGAATCTGAATTGTATTTTTATAGCAAAGTGTTGAATTTTAAAGCATTTGATAAACTAGAAGAAATTAATATTGAGAATTCAGATAGACTTTGAAGAATTGTTTATGAGCTTAATTCAATAGATTAATATATGAAATCTTTTAAAGCATTATTAATAGTAATATGTTTTCCATTAGTTATAATCACTTTATTTACTCTATGGTTTTACGAACAAGATTATAGATTTAATTCAGCAAAACTTTTTGTTGACCAATGCATTGATTCTGGGAAATACGATTGGACTTTAGGTTGCCTTGATCCTAATCAATCCAATTATCTAATAGTAGAAAGTACTTATGCTACTATTAGAAATAATCTTATAGAAAATTCAGGATTATTAATTCTTTTTATTCTTTTAATCATAGTTTTTGGGGCAATCATAGCAAGATCAACATTAAAAAAAGATAATAAATGACATGTTGGATTTTGTACTATTTGTTGTTATAGAGCATATAATAAATTATGAATAAATTTTTTGTATTATAAGTGTGTAAGCTAACAAAATGGACAGTTTATATTTTACTTTGTAAAGATGGTAGTTTTTATACTGGGATTACAAATGATATGAATAGAAGATTATTACAACATGAAAATGGAAATGGAGCAAGATACACAAGAGGTAGAGGTCCATTCAAAGTGATTTATAAGGCCTTATATAATAATCAAAGCGATGCATTGAAAGAAGAGAGAAGAATAAAACAATTATCCAAATCTTCAAAAATAAAATTAACTAATAATTATTTAGCAGACAAAAATGAGAAGTTTTAAATGGCATGGAATACCTGTAAATATTCCAAATAAAAAAATTGAATGGCAATTTCTAGGAGCTTTCTTAGTATTTGAATTTTTGATTATTATAGTTTTAATTATTGCTTTTAAATAAATTAGGATTTAGATGACTAACTTTTGTGATAAATGTGGAGCTAAAGTTAAAGATATTGTTAAGTTATTTTTTGAATTTATTGGGGTGAGAAAAAAAGT
>CAZMBU010000257.1:0-1730 GCA_964564565.1 uncultured Dehalococcoidia bacterium
TAAAGTGAAAATATATCTATTTATATTCATCTAGTTCTATTTAAAAAAATGCTTAGTAAACCTGTTGTTTAATGAATAAATTACAAACCATTGTTCCTGATATTCTGACTATATGTACGTATTCAGAATTCGCACCGTTTTCTTATAAAAAAGACGGCAGTGTTGTTGGTACTGACATTGAACTTTTAGAAAATTTTGCGCATAAAATGGGACTTAATTTAAATATAATTGAGAATCAATTCGACGGACTTTGGGATATGCCGGGGCTGGATGAATGCGATATAGCGGCAGCTGGAATGATGTCAGAGGGACGGGATTTGGGTTCTAAAGGTATATGGAGTAAATCATATATTACTGTTAAACGGTCACTTTTAATTCGACATTCAGATATTGATGCTTTTAAACAACCTGGTGATTTTTATGGTAAAAAAATTGTTGTCACCCCTGAATCAGCAGCACATATTGATGCTGTGGAACGTTATCAGCAATATGGAGCAATAATAATTCCTGCTGTTCCATCACAAAATGAAATTGTAAACCAATTACTTGCCGGAGAAATAGATGCTTTTGGTGAAGGCGATGTAAGTAATGCTTTTCTTGCAGAAAGATTTATGGGTAATGATGGAATAAATCCTTTGGTTCTGGCAGACATCCATGAAATGAGTTTTCCGGAGGAATTATGCTTTGCAGTCAGGGCATATGATGAAAGATTGATTTATAACTTAAATGAATTTATAAATGAATATTTTAAAACTTAAAATAAATATTGTTTAAACCTTTTACTCTTGTACAATTACCATATGGATTTTTTTATAGTTATATTTAGTTTTCTTGTGGTGTGGTCATTTGTTGAGATCACATTTCTGATCTCAGCAAGGATGGTTACAAATACTTCATCAGGTTTATCACATAATCAGTTTATGTGGAATCTTAGAATCATTGCATTGTTTTTGTTTACAGGTTCTGCCTTTGTCATTAATTATTTAAATTTTAGTCTGACAGAATTTGTCATGATGTGTTTCCTTTAGTGATATAAATTGTTCGCAAACTACAAAAATATAAACTACAAGATGGATGGTCATGGGGACCAAGAAAAACAAATGTTTTTGTGCGCGTAACATCGGAAGGTCAATTTAAAAATTTAATCATTAAATCCAAAATAGTCTGGCCCCATCAACTTGATATTTGGTCAAAAAATATTCTTTCTAATTTTATCAAAAATACAAACTGCAAACAGAACATCGTAAAGTTTTTTTTAATTAATATAAATGACATACTGTTATGCTATCCAAAGAATGTTAATTAAATTCTCTTTTAATATTAGAATCTTGCTGGTTTACGCTAAACATATTCTCCCAACCAATTCAAAGGGTTAGAGGGGGAATAACGAACGGGATAAATTCCTATAGCCAATACCTCCAATGGGCCATGGTGAAAAAACTCAAGGACAGGGCACTCAACGACCACTCCATAGCTTGGTGAAATTGAAGATTGAATTAAGTTAGTTTGCCACTTGCTGCTGCCCCCAGCAATAAGTCGGTACTCCTTGCCATTAGATTTGATTGACCACGTATTGGATTTTGTTTCTTCAACCTTGCAATTTGGGGAAAAACGAAAGGGCGTCATAATTGAATGGTCACCAATACCCTGAAACCCATCCCTGCAAATGAGACGGTGATTTAATTTATCTAATATAATTTTTCGAACTGGTGTAACAGGATTTTTAATTT
>CAZMBU010000258.1:0-1711 GCA_964564565.1 uncultured Dehalococcoidia bacterium
AGTCAAGCCCTTCTGCGCCGATGGTACTTTGTCTTAAGACATGGAAGAGTAGGACGTTGCCAGGCTAAAAAAATTTCACAAAAAAATAAATAAAATTTGTTATAAAAAAATCTAAATTAAGCGTATTTTTTTTTCTTATAGAAAAATTTAAATCAAGTTGCATTTTTCTCCTTACCCAATAAGCTTTCGAAATTAAGTTTGAGAAAGTATCATCCAAGTTTTTTTCATGTTTTCTTTTAAAAGTAATTTTATTTAGTTTATTTTCAATTTTAAAAAAACGAGAACAAAATAATATTAATTGAACATCTATAGCTAAATACTTCCACTTGAATGGTTTGGTTTTTTTAAAAAAAAGTTTTAAAATTTTTCTTTTTACAGTTATTGTACTTGTTCCATATACTTGAGGCCAGTCTATTAAAGTTTTTTTAAAAATATAATTATTCTTATAACTTTTAAATTTAGTTTGCTCAAAATTTTTTCTTTTTGAAAAAATTATTGGAAGATCTTGATTAATATCAATTTTTTTATTTTTAAAAATATAAAATAGTTTTTTTAATTTTTTTTTAGAAAATTTGTCGTCACCATCTAATAAACATATATACTTTCCAAAAGATTTATTTAGACCAAATAAAATTTGGTTCATTTGATCCATTACTGGATATTTTGACTTCTTTTTAAGATGAAAATAATTAATTTTTTTTGATTTGATAAATTTTTTGTTTATTTTTTGGCTTGATGTATCCGTTATAATTATTTCAAAATCTTGAAATTCTTGATTTATACAAGAATTAATACACTCACGAATAAATGAAGATTGATTATGAGTATTAATTATTATACTAAACTTCATATATCAAATTATTTAGTATTTTAGATATTTAAGCAACGATTCTTTTGTTGACCAAGTAAATTTTAATAAGTAAAAGTTCAAAAAAATAATTATGAAAATAAAAAGTTCACTTAAGTCATTAAAATCTAGAGATCTTAATTCTAAACTTGTTAGAAGAAGAGGTAGAGTTTATATAATTAATAAAAAAAACCCAAAATTTAAAGCTAGACAAAAATAATTCTATGGGTAACGGCCACAGTTATATTTTTTTGTTTTGATCAATATTTTCTTGTTGTAGTATTTAAAAATGATAATTGGATCAAATTTAGAAAATCAAAAAATTGAAAAAAGAATTGCAATCACACCTGAAATAACAAAAAAATATATGAGTTTAGGATTTAATGTTAACCTAATACATAATTATGGAGTACATCTAGGGTTTCAAAATTCGCATTACGAGAATTTAGGTGCAAAAATAATTTCCGATGAAAAAGATTTAATAAATAATTCAGATATAGTTATCCAGATTCGACTACCAGGCGATAATCAGCTCTCATTAATGAAAGAAAACCAAACTCTTATTGGATCTTTAGATTCTCATGAAAACAAAAAAAAATTAAAAAGTTTATCAAACAAAAAAATAAATATTTTTTCACTTGAGTTACTACCAAGAATTACAAGAGCGCAATCAATGGATATACTTTCATCACAAGCAAATTTAGCTGGATATAAGGCGGTTGTTGACTCATTTGCTTTTTTTGAAAAGGCCGTTCCCATGATGATGACAGCTGCAGGAACTATACCAGCAGCAAAAGTTTTAGTTGTTGGTGCTGGTGTGGCAGGTCTTCAAGCTATAGCCACAGCTAAAAGGATGGGAGCAAT
>CAZMBU010000259.1:0-1703 GCA_964564565.1 uncultured Dehalococcoidia bacterium
CCAATTTCTATTGCCTGTCTTGCTCTATCAACACTGCTTATAGATTCATCAAGGCATATTGGTGTCTCAATTGATCTGGCTAGTTTTGAATGATCAAATATATCGTCATTACTTAAAGGTTGTTCTATAAAAGCTAATCCAAAACCATCAATGGCTTTAAAAAAATCAATATCTTCCAGAGTATATCCTGAATTACAATCTATATGAAATAAAGTACTAGGAAATGTAGATTTCACCGCTTTCAACACTTCAAGATCCCATCCTTTTCTAACTTTCAATTTAACTCTTGGAGCACTTTTGTCTACGGCAATTTGTATTTTTTCCAGTAATATATCAATGTTATCTTCAACTCCAAAATCTGCGCCAGCTACAACTTCTTTTCTTTTTCCTCCAATCAAATCATGTAAAGGCAGATTGTTAATTTTACTTAACAAACACCACCAACCAATATCTAAGCCAGCTTTTGCAAAAGGATTTCCTTTATAAATTTTCAAATCATTATTCAGTTGCTCAGAACTTTCATAATCATTACCCAAAATTTTTGGAGAAAACACTTCACTAAGATTATAAAAAACAGAGTTAGCACTTTCAGATGAATAAGTTGGTAATTCTAACGAGCAAGTTTCTGCCCAAGCAAAATTATTGCCACTTATTAATTTTAATAAAATAGAATGGGTATCATAATCTGCGCCATAAGCTGTAATCCATGGATCTATTAATGGCATTGCAACATGATATATATGTATTTCGTCAATTTTCATAATGAACCTTATTATATTATGAAACTAATAATTGTTAAAATAACTTTAAATTAAATAATAAAACAATATGCAAGAAAATATATTTTGTAAACAATGTGGCAAACCAGCAGAAAAAGCGGATAAATTTTGTAAGTTTTGCGGTGAAAATATCATCTCTGACTCAAGTGATTCTAACTCTGATGAAAGTCCACAAAATCTAATTGAGGATATAATTCCTGAACAACAATTTATACTTGCCAATCGAATGAAAAGATTATTTGCAAGATTATTAGATGTTCTCTTCGGGCTTATTTCAGCTCTAGTCCCCGGATTTATTCTGACTTTTATATCTGGTGGGAGTTTTAATCCCGAACCATTCTTATTAGGTGCTGTTGTTGGAATAATTTCTTTTGTTATATACCAATGGTATCTGCTTGCAACAACTGCACAAACAATAGGAAAAAAATATCTTAAAATAAAAATTGTTAATAAAGATGGTGAACAGGCAGGTTTCTTTGTAAATGTTGTGCTTAGAGAATGGGTTATGGCGTTAATAGGAATATTTCCTGCCATCGGAGGGATTATACAAGTAGTAGATATATTGTTTATTTTCAGAGATGACAGAAAATGCATTCATGATTTAATTGCCGGGACTGTAGTAATCAGTACAGGACAGGATAAACGGACAATATTTTACAAAACAAGTTCCACCATAAATGATTAATGCGGAGGAAAAGTGAACGGAAAAATAATAACATATGGAGATCAAAAAAACCAAGGGTATCTATCCTTACCAAAAAACAAACAAGGCCCAGGATTAATTATTTTACAAGAATGGTGGGGGTTGGTAGGACATATAAAATTAGTTGCTGACAGATATGCTGAAAATGGTTTTGTTGTACTTGCTCCAGATTTATATAACGGTGAAAAAGCTAGTGAACCGAATGAAGCACAAAAACTAAT
>CAZMBU010000260.1:0-1697 GCA_964564565.1 uncultured Dehalococcoidia bacterium
GCGGGTTGACAAATTCATTTTATAATTATTGCATGTGTTTGGCATAATTTTAAATTTCAGTGATAAATCTAAACAAAAGAAAAAAAATAAAGATTTAGATTAGTTTTTTTTAGGTTTTATTGAAATTTGGTTAATGTCAATTAACTAAAACTATTAATCTACCAAAACTTTGATTTATAAAGAGAAATGTCTGATAATTAATCACATGTGTTATCTGAACAATTGTAATAAATTCAGAAATTTGTGAGTAATTTTATGGCTAGATTATTTCTAACATTAAAAAAAATGTATTTTGGAGATGGAGTTTTAGGTGGTATTGATGGGATCATAACAACCTTTGCTATTATTTCAGGAGCTGTGGGAGCAAATGTTGATTTTAAAATAATTATTATAATAGGGTTATCTAGTTTATTTGCAGATGCTTTTAGTATGGGTGTAAGTAATTATTTGGCGACAAAAAGTGATGTGAAATTAATTAAACATATTGATAAAAACCCTGTATTATCTGGTTTGATTACATTTTGTTCTTTTATCTTTTGGGGTGTGATCCCGTTAATACCATATATATTTGCTTTGCGGTTCAATTATCATTATCAGTATATTTTTATAATTAGTATGATAATGTCTGCATTAACATTCTTATCAATCGGAATATTAAGAAGTATGTATGATAAATTAAATTCAATACTAATTATTTTCGAAACTTTAATACTTGGAATAATTGCAGCATCTATAGCATATATTATTGGAAATTTATTAGATACAATTATTTTATAACCCCATCAAATGATTTGATGTAACTACTCTCGGAAGAGTATAGGAAGAAACACTTTAAGTAGTTTGCCCAAGTCTTGCCCAATTAAGCATTAATAACTATTAAGTAATGTGTAGTGTAGGTTGGTGGTTACTGTAGGGGGCATGGCTTAGGCTTTCTGTTGTTAGGTTAAACATATGCGTGACAGACTTTTTTTTACAAAAAGGGTCTAAAATTCGTATGGTGCAAATGAACCTATAACAGTTCAATAATATTCAATAATATTAATAAAATACACTGAGGAAGCAACGGGATATTCAGGTAACAGTGGAAAATGTGTATGTAAGCATATGAGTAATACTAACCTCCTTGTGAATATTTCGTTATATGTGGCGGGCTTAATGATTGCTGTGTTTAAAAATTGTTGTTTGGTAAGACTTCCTAAAAAGTAGTAGTAGCTTCCTAATGAAAATCATAAGCCCGCCATTTACTTACATTAAATATTTTTTTAATATCTATAAACAATAAAATCATGGGAAACAACTCTAAAATAACTGATATAAAAAACTTGAAATACATATTAAAAAGAGAAGGATATTATTGGAGTGATATTTTTGATCATACTAATTCTAAAGAAATTTTTCTGTCAATTCATAAAATTGAATCAAATTCTGGAGCACCTTTACATGTACACGAAAATGAAGAAATTATATATGTAATAAAAGGTTCTATTGAAGCAAAAGTTGACGATAAATTAATAAATATTAATGAAGGGCAAATAGTTTTAATTCCTCAAAAAACAGAGCATTCTTTAAAAAACCGGAGCAATAAAGAATCACAAATAGCGATAATATTTGGAACAAATAATCCTTTTTCTAAAACTAAATATATAAAATAACATATCAGGAAAAATCTAATGAAATATATTGACTATGAAAGACCT
>CAZMBU010000261.1:0-1696 GCA_964564565.1 uncultured Dehalococcoidia bacterium
ATTTGACACACTTGATGAACGAAGTTTTTTTACTATTGATGACTTTGAAATAAAAAATAAAAAGATAATATTAAGAATTGACATTAATTCTTCTATTAATCCTGAAAATGGCGAAATATTAGACGATACGCGAATTAAAAGACATGCCGCAACTGTAAAGGAATTAGCTACTAAAAAAGCTAAAGTCATAATTTTAGCACATCAATCGAGGCCTGGAAAATTAGATTTTGTAAGTCTTGAAAAACATGCAAAAATAATGTCCAAAATTATAGATATTGAAATAAAATTTATACCTGATATTTATGGGAAAACAGTTGTAGATTTAATCAATCAAATGAATAGTGGAGAAATTCTAATGTTAGAAAACGTTAGGTTTGATAAAGAAGAAGTTGAATTAAAAAAGTTTGAAAATGATAATTTTGAAAAACAAGCTAACAGTAAAATGGTTGAAACTTTAGCGCCATTAGCTGATTTGTTTGTAAATGATGCTTTTGCAGCTGCTCACCGTTGCCAACCGTCACTTGTGGGCTTTTCCGAAAAAATACCTGCAATTGCAGGAAGAGTTATGCAAAGAGAATTAGATTTTCTTGGAAAAGCAATCGCTTCAGGACCTAATCCTCGAATTGCTCTATTAGGTGGAAGTAAGGCTGCTGATTCAGTATCTATTTCAGAATATTTCCTTAGTAAGGGAGTAGATTATGTTTTGACTGGTGGTGTTGTAGCCAATATATTTTTGTTAGCTGCAAATATAGATATAGGCAAACCAAGTACCAAATTCATAAAAGATAATATCTCAAACCATGAAGAAATAATTAAGAAAGCGAAAAGGTTAATCAAAAAATATGGAGAAAAAATTGTTTATCCTACAGACGTCGCTACTAATAATGAAGGAAAACGAATAGGTATCCCTATTGATCAATTACCTACAAAATATCCTATACATGATATTGGACTTGATACTCTAGTAAAATATATAGGTTTGATAAATAATGCAGGAACAATCATTGCTAATGGTCCAATGGGTGTTTTTGAGAATCCTGAATTTTCTATTGGAACTAGAGAAATATTTCAAGCAATTGCAAATAATGAAGGCATGACTGTTGTTGGCGGTGGAGAAACTGCAATGGCTTTCAACCAAATGGGTCTTTCTAAAGGAATAGAACACATCTCGACAGGTGGCGGATCTTGCATTGCATTTATGGCTGATGAAACAATGCCAGCTCTAGAAGCAATGAGACGTAGCAAAGTTAAATTTCAATAAATTAATGGAGCCACCGGAGGGATTTGAACCCTCGACCTACTGATTACGAATCAGTCGCTATGCCAGGCTAAGCCACGGTGGCACTCGTTTGGCTAAGAATATTAGATTAAAGGATTTAGGCTTCGAAAAATTCGTTTATTTCAGATACAATATCATCTGATTGTTCTAATTCCGGAATATATTCTAAGAAACGACCTGTTCTACTATCTGCTATCACTATGAAACCTCTATCAGTATCAGATCTTACTACTCGCCCAGCTGCCTGCAATAATTTCCTCAAGGCAGGTGATTCTACTGCAAATTTCCATCCCTGACCCTTAAAAGAAATATCATAATAATGTTGTAATGCAGTCTGTCTAACTCCTGGTGCAGGGTATGGAATTCCAACAATTATTGCCATTTCCAAAGTAGTATCTGGATAATCAATTCCTTCTG
>CAZMBU010000262.1:0-1690 GCA_964564565.1 uncultured Dehalococcoidia bacterium
ATTTTGTTGTTACAACTATTAATGCATACGTATACTTAGCTTTACATGGGACATACGGCATATTATGGATTTTAAAGAGTAATATTTTTCCAGATAAACAGTGGGAATCAAAATGTTCTCTTTGGTATGGGTTATTGATTTGGTTTGGGTTATCATTGTATTGGATTGCACCCTATATTATAATCACTCAAAGCATTGAATCTTCGAATTGGTATATTGCTATGTGTATATCTATGTATATTTTTGGTATATTTTTTCATTTTACTTCAGATATGCAGAAATTTATACAGCTCCATTACAATCCAAATAATCTCATTACAGATGTTATGTTTGCTAAAATAAGAAATATTAATTATCTAGGAGAATTATTGATTTATTTAGGCTTTAGTTTATTAGCTATGCATCCTCTCCCAATTATTGCATTACTATTTTTTATAATTATCATATGGATTCCAAATATGATTAAAAAAGATAAGTCATTATCTAAGTATGAAAATTTCAAAACGTACAAAAAAAAGACTAATAGCTTTTTCCCATTTATATGGTAAATGACTTGATTATTCATGTGCTAGGCACAGCTCAGGATGGAGGTTATCCTCATGCAGGCTGTAAAGATGTTTGCTGTTTAGATATATGGGATAAGCCTTCCTCTCATCGATTACCAGCTTCAGTTGCTGTTGTAGATAAAATAAATAAAATTTTTTATTTATTTGATATTACACCAAATGTAAAAGAACAATTGCATCTTTTAGATCAATATAATTGTAAGCTAGCTGGAATTTTTATTACTCATGCTCATATTGGACATTATGTAGGTTTATTAAATTTAGGTTTAGAAATTATGAATACAGATAATATTCCTGTTTATCTAATGCCTCGAATGAAAAAGTTTATTTTAAACAATCAGCCTATGGCCCAACTAATTGAAAATCAAAATATTCAATTAAGAGATATAAAACATAATAATATTATTTCGATTAATAATTTATTGATTAAACCTTTTGAAGTGCCTCATAGAAACGAATTATCAGAAACAGTGGGTTTTCAAATTAAATCAATCAATAAATCTATAATTTATTTACCAGATATTGATGACTGGGAGAGTTGGAATGTTAATTTAGAGCAGTTTGTTATTGATAATGATATTTTATTTTTAGATGGAACATTTTATATGAAAACTGAAATTCAGTTAAGGGATGTATCAAAGATTCCTCATCCAGAGATAATTGATACCATGAATAGATTATCTCATTTGTCACCAGAACATAGACAACGTGTTTATTTTATTCATTTAAATCATACAAATGATGTATTACGAAAAGACTCTGATGCATATCATCACGTGATTAATGGTAATTTTTCATTAGCTAATGAAAACCAAATTTTTGAAATTTAATTTATATAAAAGGATTATTATGAGATATTATTCAATCATTACATTTTTATTATTAAATATATATTTTTCGAATCCATTTGATGGATTAACTCTTATAACCGCTACCAATGATAGAAATGGAGCAACTACTATTCTTATTGATAATGATGAAAATACCATTAATTCTTGGAATCATGAATATGGTATATCAAGTATTTCCTATTTAAGCAGGGATAGTATTTTGTTTACTCCAAGAAAAGTTCCTGGTAATCACGAAGCTGAAGGAGGTTTATTTCAGAAAATAGATTGGGATGG
>CAZMBU010000263.1:0-1675 GCA_964564565.1 uncultured Dehalococcoidia bacterium
ACAATTGGTAACGCAACGCTTATCGCTTATGACAATAAACCAATACTAGCCACAGATCCTTGGTTTGGAGATAGTGATCCAGCTTATTTTGGAAGTTGGATAACTACTCATGTCTTTCCTAAGAATCTTCAAGATGATATTTTTAATTCGAAATATATTTGGTTTTCCCATGGCCATCCTGACCATATGAATCCAGCTAGTATGGAAAAATTATTGGGTAAAAAAATATTACTACCGGATCATGTTGGATCAAGGATTTATGAAGGTTTACTTCAAAAGAAATTTAGTGTAGACATTCTTCCAGACAGAAAGTGGGTGCAGTTATCAATAAATATCAAAGTTTTGTGCATTACAACGGTCATTCAAGATGCAATTCTTCTTATTGACGTTAATGGTAAATTATTTGTTAATTTAAACGATGCAGGATCTAGACACTGTACAAAATTCATAAGAAGAATTGTGAAAAATTATTCTTCATCATACCTCTTAGCACTGGCAGGATATGGTGATGCAGACATGATAAATTTTTATAACGAGGATGGCATCTTTGTGGTTCCTCCTGCGAAAAATAATACAAGAGTAGGAGAATATTTAGGATTGATTGCTAAATCTTTATGTATAAATAATGTTATTCCTTTTAGCTCCCTCCATCAGTACCAAAGATCTGATTCCTTTTGGGCTAATGAATATACGACTCCTGTGCATGCTAATTTAGTAGGTTTTCCTAGCGATATAAATTACATTCCTCCTTTTGTTAATATCAATTGCCTTGATGGTAATTTTGAATTAATAAATCCTGATCCAGTTCCTCTAATCACCAAAAATTGTGAAGAATTTGGCGATAATTGGTCTGATGAATTACTGAACTCTGACAGAAAAGCTATAGATAATTACTTTAGGAGAAAAGAAAAAATAAGACGAGATATTTCATTTATTAATTTTCGAGTTGGGGGAAAGGATAACTTTTTTAAGTTTGAATCTAATAACAGGAAAGGTATTACTTTTGAAGTTCCAAGATCCAGCTTAATGACAGCAATAAATTTTGAGATATTTGATGATTTACTGATAGGAAATTTTATGAAAACTACCTTGCATGAAATGCAGGGATTATATGATGGCGATTTCATGCACTATATTTCTAAATATGCTGATAACGGTAGGGCAGAAACTATCTCGGAACTCAAAGAATATTTCAAGCTTTATAAACAACGTTCTGGTAGAGAGTATATCTACCAAAAATTCCTTGATAAATCGTCGAGTTTTTTCAACAGATTTATTAGTAACGATAGAGGATCACTTTTACATAGAAAAGCTAAGCAAATTTATTATCATTTTAAGTAAATAAAGAATTAAGCGGCTCCAACTTTCCTCTCTTAAACTAACTAAATTTATTATAGTTAAATCAATAAATTAGATTATTAAGTTTTACTTTAATTCTACTATTGAAGTTAATCAAAATGGTTGTAAAAAGCACATGAACATGTAAGTAAAGATGCTGAAGATATCTGTGGTTGCGAATTTGATTAATTATCTATTTTTTGTTAGCTGCATTTCTTCAATTGATACATTCATTTTAAACTCTATATTAGTTGTGTTTTAAACGCTTCATCATAATAAGAAGGGCCACTCCATTAAATCCCCAAATTACGCTAAGCAGATACATATTAAAAGTTAG
>CAZMBU010000264.1:0-1675 GCA_964564565.1 uncultured Dehalococcoidia bacterium
TTATTAGTTGCATATGCTGCTGTCAAAAATAAAATATGGAGACATCCAGCACAATTAATTGTGACAACTTGTCAAATATATGGTTTAATATGGTTCTCGTTGCATCCAATGTTTGATGGTAGCATACAGCATTTATCTACAAAACCATTTCTATTTTTCGCTATTGCATTTGGATTAAACGGACCTTGGGGAATTTTCCCACCGATGTTATGGGTTCAATCATGGAGAAAAATTTTGGAAAGTTTAGAAGAAACTCTAAGTGAATTTCCGGGTCTTTTTTTTGCTGGAAAAGGGTATAGAGGAGTGGGTATCGCCGACTGTGTTGCCAGTGCGGATCTTGCCACCGAAAAGATTTGTAATTTTTTAGATTCCTATTCAATATAATTATTATATAATGTTATTTTGAAGATTTGACCTTGAGCAATTTTTTCTGATATGAGTTTTATTTGATTTTATAACTATAAATAGGCATTGAAAATGTTTGATGATGAATTTCAGCGCGATGAACATCAGAAAATTAGCAAAGAGATTGAGATTCTCCGGCGTCCTTTCGTTGGAATTGTTTCGGGATACCATGAACTGGGATATAGAGTTTTAGGTCCAGAACTGGATGAAAAAGAAGGTTCTGTTGAAATAGAAGGACGTTTAATGGTCTCACCTAAACTTGTTTGGACTCCCTCTGATATGCAAAAAACTTTCGGAGAAATATTCGAGGACGAAGAACTCATGGATGCGAATCTAGTTGGTCGTGTCTTTGCTTTTCCTAAAGTTGTTTCAGGTAATTATGATGTAACAAGTGAACACTTAAAAATTAAGCGTCATGAATGGGGTCCGGACACACTCATAGAAAAAGTTATAGAAGAAATGACACGTTGTGAAATTACGGATACTGCTGTCGTCAAAACTCCAGATGTGAGATTTTACCCAGTTGCTGTGCAACGTTTTATACACGATATTCTGAAAGAAGAATTTTCCTAGGATTTATCGTTTCAAGTACTTGTATCGACTATATTCTTATTTGTTTCTTATAAAACTACTAAGTAAACTTCTCTGTTTAGCTATAAAATCGTAAAGATAGTTGCTTAATTTTCTAAGTTTAGGTTTTCTCATCATAGTTGCAATATTCATGTACCCAATTGCGAATAAAATTTCTGAGATCGCATCACCACCAGCAAAAATTTCATGAGTTGGTTTTAAAAATTGAATAGACTGCATGCATTCTTTTTTAAACTCATCGCTCATAGGTGGATGAGGAATTTCCTGGAAAGGAATGAAAAATATTTTTTTCTTCCCTCCCTTTGAGATAAGCCAGTTAATGCATTTTTGACAGAATTTACAATTTCCATCCCAAACAAGAATATTTTTTGAAGTTTTAAAAAAAGTATGGAGCGAAGAGATAGTTTTTTTATGCATGGGGAAAGACTTGGACTGCTTTTGGATATACAGGGCAGTGCTGCTCACATAATCCACATCCGACACAACCCTGTCCTATCATGGGTCCTATATTTCCAGATTCAGACTTGATTTGAATTGCATCTTCTCCAATTGGACAGTTCGTTACGCAAGATTTGCAAGTTTCATCATCTCCAACCCAAGATATGCAGTCTTCTTTTTCAACTTTTGCTATTCCTATTGAAATTTCCTTTATATCGATAATTGTCAATGCTCCAGTTGG
>CAZMBU010000265.1:0-1666 GCA_964564565.1 uncultured Dehalococcoidia bacterium
AGTCTTTGAGCTGGCATAGAAGTCATTTTTCTTACAGCTTCCTGTATTGATACAAGTTTTTTTTCATTTACAAATTTTTGTAAAAATCTTGGATTTGTACCATAACTTCTGGGATGAGGTTTCCCTGCTGATAAAACTCCTTCGGTTGATAAAGATTCTCCATCTGATGCAACTGCAATTAATGGATGAGACGCAAATGTTTCAACATCTTCATCAGTCATTCCATAACTAACTACCATCGCTTCACTCTTCTCATATATCCTGAGTGCTGCTTCTGCTGGAGTAGTTCCCATAGAATCTGCTATTTCCTCAAGATTTTTACCTTCCAGAGATTCATCTGGAACATATCTTGCTATAATTGTTCCTTCTGCTCCCCTGCCCTGGTTAAATGTTTCATTCATTTCATCAATGATTCTTCCTCTATCATCTTCATCAGCCATATATTTTAATGTTGCTTCCCTGCCACCAGCCAATGCCCATCTTGGAAACAATGCACCTGTAATAAAAGTGCTTGATGCTGGATAAGGATATTGATCTCCGGCTACATCAATACCTTCTTTAACAGTCTGCTCTAGTAATTCTAAATATTTGCCTGATTTTCCCCAAACCTGAGGTGAAGCACATTTAACATGAGATATCTGAACTCTGCAATCAGCTCTTCTACCAATTTCTATAGCCTCATTAAGCGAAACAAAAAGGCCAACTGTTCTACTTCCTTCATCTCTTTGGTGAGTTGAATATAATTTGTTACGTTTCCCTGCTTCCTCTGCAATAGCTATAACTTCATCTGTTCTTGCGTAATATCCAGGTGCATAAAATAATCCAGTTGAAAAACCTAAAGCTCCTGCATCTAATGATTCTCCGGCAAGTCTTTTCATTTCCGTTAATTCATCAGCAGTAGGAGATCTGTCATCCTGACCCATTACAGCCAACCTAAGAGACGCATGCCCTATTTGAAAAGCAATATTCAATGTAGATTTAGCTTTTTTCGAAGCTTCAATATAACCTGCATAATCCGTCCAAGTAGGATTATAAGAATCAGTATGGTCTGAAACCCATGTATCAAACATTTCTCTTGCATCACCTATCAAAGGGGCGCATATACTCAATCCACAATTCCCTATAAGCTCTAAAGTTACACCCTGTCTTACTTTACTTTGAGCGGTAGAATCTAAAAGAAACGATATATCACTATGTGTATGTAAATCTATAAACCCGGGCGTAACAATTTTCCCAAAAGCATCCAAAGAGACACTAGCATCATATGTTTCTTCATGAGTAATCGCCACTATTTTCCCATTTTTAATATAAAGATTACCTTTATAAGGTTCATTACCTAATCCATCAAGTATAGTTGCATTTTTTATTTCTATATCATTCATATTTTCTCCTTATGTTTAAGAATTAAAATCAGTGATCATTTTCCCAGGGGTTTTACCTGTAAACTCTTCATTTCTAATGACAATTTCACCATTAACTATGACATGAGTTATCCCTTTTGAATATTGATGTGGATCAACAAAAGTTGCTTTCTCTTCAACATTTGGAAGATCAATAATAACTACATCAGCGGCATACCCTGGTGTGAGTCTTCCTCTATTAGTAAGCCCTAGTCTTTGAGCTGGCATAGAAGTCATTTTTCTTACAGCTTCCTGTATTGATACAA
>CAZMBU010000266.1:0-1638 GCA_964564565.1 uncultured Dehalococcoidia bacterium
AATTGCTCATGATGTTTGCGCAAAGCATCAATTAGAAGAATATGGAGGATGGGGATATAGTTATATCCCTTCATTCATTGTTCCAAGAATGAGGGATAAGGGCTATGCTGATGAAATGATAGATGCAATCCTTTATTCTAATCCTTCAGAAGCTTTACAATTTACAAAGTGAATTCAATGAAAAAATCAGGATCAGAATATATAGCAGAATTTTTAGAATCAAAAAATATAGATACAGTTTTTACTGTTGCCGGTGATCACATTTTACATTTAATGGATGTTTTATCTAATCGTGGATTTAGATTTATTGACACAAGGCATGAACAGGCAGCTGTAGATATGGCAAATGCTTGGGGTAGAATAAAAAACACTCCCGGGATTTCTATGTTTACAACCCCAGGACATGCGAATGCTATTCCAGGATTAACTTTGGCACACCAGCAATTAAGCCCTGTGATTAATATTTCAGGATGTGCTGACAGTAATTTTTTGGGGATGGGAGCTCCTCAGGAAATTGACCAGATTGGAATGGCTGCTCCAGTTACAAAAAAATCATCTATGATTTTAAATGGTAATCATTTATTAAGTGAATTGGAATCAAGTTATCAGTTAAGTTTGTCTGGAAGAAGAGGTCCAACTCATTTAACTATTCCAGTTGATATACAAACGGGATTTTATGATTCAGATGATATGTCAGTACAAAAAAGAGGCAATATTAGTGTTCAATTTGCAGCTGATGATGATGTGTATAAATGTTATGAGTTTATTGAAAAATCTTCAAATCCAGTATTTATTTTAGGGAATGGGGCTCATGATGTTATTCAATCAGATATTGAAGGAATAGTAGAGACATTAAATTGCCCTGTATTAAATGAAATGAGTGCAAGAGGTGTTATTCCTGATAGTCATGAATTATCCTATGGGTTATCAGACCAAAGAGCTAATCCTACAGCTAGGGCAATGTCTGAAGCTGATTTGATTATACTTTTAGGCAAGGAATTGGATTTCACTTTAGATTATGGATCTCCTCCTACAATTTCTAAAAATACTAAAATTATACAAATTGACCCGGATGAAATTATACTAAGTAGATCAAAAAGAACTGATTTTTCTTTGCTATGCTCAGTAGGTGTTTTTGTATCTCAATTAAATCACCTTCTTAGTACCAAAAATGCTACAAAAAAAGATCCTGAAATAATTAAAACATTTAAAAATAATTATATTAAACACATGGATTATTTGAATAGTTTGACAGGAAAGGGAGAATCTATTCATTCTATGGATGTCCATAGAGAAATGTCAAAATTATTGGATGATAAAAATTGTTTAATTTTTGAAGGAAGTGATTTTGCTTTTTACGGAGCTTCTTTTTATCCTAGTGAGAGAAGTGACAGATGGTTTGTTAATGGTGTTTTAGGAATGATTGGATGGGGAGTTCCTTATGGCATTGGTGCAAAAGTTGCATTGCCAGATGAACAAGTTATTGTATTTACAGGAGACGGAGCTTCGGGATTTAATTTGATGGAGATTGATACTGCAGTCAGAAATAATATTAATGCTAAAATTATAATTGGATGTGATTCTGTATGGGGTATTGATTATCATCAACAGGTGCAGTTTTTTGAGAATCCTGTAGCT
>CAZMBU010000267.1:0-1636 GCA_964564565.1 uncultured Dehalococcoidia bacterium
AGAGATTTCTTATAATAAAATTAATGATTATATAAATCCAAGATATTTACTTAGATTAATAAATATGACTAATGAAGGCCAGGTTAACAGAAATGGAAGCAGGGAAATATTAGCTTCTCTATGTGAATCTAAACTTTCTCCTGAAAAATTATTAGAATCAATGGGATTAACTCAAATTTCTGACTCTCAGGAATTAGATAATATTTGTGAAAAAGTAATAATGGAAAATCAAAGTGCAGTTGATGATTACAAATCAGGCAAAGAAACTGCCATTAGATTTTTAGTAGGGCAGGTTATGAAAATGAGTAAGGGTAAAGCGGACCCAGTTCTAACTGAATCAACATTAATAAAGATTCTTAATATAAAATAAATATCATATGAATAATATTCTCAAATCTGTCAATATTTGTACCATAGGTGGGGGCACTGGTTCTTCTGTTTTGTTAAGAGGGTTAAAAAATTATACCGATTTTTTAACAGCAATTGTAACTGTTTCAGATGATGGGGGAAGTTCAGGTATATTAAGGAAAGAATTAGGAGTCATACCTCCGGGAGATTTTAGAAATTGTGTCGCAGCTTTAAGTGATTCTGAAAATATTATTAAAGAATTATTTGATTATAGATTTGATCAAGGTAAAGGATTAAAAGGACATAGTTTAGGTAATTTATTAATTGCTGCAATGTCAGATATTACAGGTAATTTTGAAGACGGCCTTAATCAATCTGCAAAAATATTAGGGGCAAAAGGCGTAGTATTACCTTCTTCATTAGATGATATTGTTTTACAGGCAAAATTAACTGATGGATCGTTAGTGAATGGAGAATCATTAATTCCATTAAAAAAAGGTAAAATATCCTCTGTGAATTTAAATCCTGAATCCGCAAAGGGAGCACGTAGTGCAATAAATGCTTTAAAAAAAGCTGAACTTATTATTGTTGGCCCAGGAAGTCTCTATACAAGCCTGATACCACCTTTGTTAGTCAAAGATTTACTAGATACAATAAAACAATCTTCCGCGTTAAAAATATATATATGTAATGTTGCTACGCAAAAAGGTGAAACTGATGGCTTTAGTGTATATGATCATATAATTGCAATAGAAAAACATACATATAAAGATATATTTGATTATATTGTTGCTGATGAAAATGATAATTTCCCTATTACCTCCCATGATGAAAGTCCAATTAAAATTAGTCAAAATGATCAAGATAATCCTAAAGTATTACAATTTGATATTAAATCTACAGAACATTCTTTAAGGCATGACTCAAATAAGTTGTCTAATTGTATAAAAAAGATATACAATTTATGGATTAATTCTAGTAACTAATTATAAAGGTTAGATTTTGGATAGAATATTTTTAATATTACAATTGATTACAGCGATTTTTTTGATTGTGATAATACTTATTCAAGTAAGAGGACAAAGCGTAAACATATTTGGTGGTGGAGGAGATAATTTTCGAACAAGAAGAGGTTTTGAAAAGATTTTATTTCAATTAACTATAATAGTTTCAGTAATTTTTGTTTCATTGGGGTTAATTAACGCCGCACTATCGTAATTTTTTATTGCATAGTCCATTCTGTGCCATCTTTGGAATCAAGTAAACTGACTCCTTTAGACAGCAATTC
>CAZMBU010000268.1:0-1626 GCA_964564565.1 uncultured Dehalococcoidia bacterium
ACAAGTAGTAGACTTGCATGCATTAGGCGCACCGCCAGCGTTCGTCCTGAGCCAGAATCAAACTCTAAGTTAATTAACGTGTTTTCGTCACTATACAGTTGTTAAAGATCGAATGAAATAAGAATACTATTGAAGTCGTTAATGAATGTCAATAATCTGTGGCATTTATTTATAATGAAATATAACATTATGATCTAATTTTTAATATATGAACATAATTTAATAAAATAATTTTTATAATATGTTTTTTAAAGGATAATATGATTAGAGAATATAATGGAAAAAAACCTAAAATTCACACTTCTGCTTTTGTGAGTGAATTTGCTTATTTAATTGGCGATATAGAGATTGGCCCTGAATCTAGTATTTGGCCAGGTGTAATTATTAGAGCTGATAGCGGAAAAATTGTTATCGGTGAAAGAACAAACATTCAGGACAATACGGTAGTACATGGAGATCATGATGTGAGTATAGGTAATGGTGTTACCATGGGGCATAATGTCATGTGTCATGCAAAAACAGTTGGAGATAATGTTATGCTTGCAAATGGCTCTATAATCAATGAGGGAGTAGTAATCGGAAAAAATTGTTTAATAGGATCTGCTTCTACGATAGTTGATAATATGATTATTCCAGACAATTCTTTAGTTCTAGGAATTCCTGCCAGAATTAAAGGTGAAATTTCTGACAGACACCTTGAAATGGTTAGGCAAAATGCTATTGGATATGTTTTAAAATCTAAAAATTATAAAAAACATAAACATTTTGAATAAATTACATATTTTCAGGCGCTGAGATCATCATTATCTCAAGAGATTTTTTTAATACTTCTTGGATAGCTTTACATAGTATTAACTTACTTATTGTATTGTCTAGATTGTCTTGATCAATTATTTTTTCTGATTGATAAAAAGAATGGAATTCAGAGGCAAGATCAAGAGTGTATTTAGTTATATGATGAGGTTCAAGTTCTTTTGAAATTTGTGTTATTACTTCTGGAAATTCTAATAACATTTTTGACAAAGAGATTTCTTTTTGTGTTTCGATTTTAAAACTTGCAGTTTTGTTAATATCGATACCTAGAATTCCAGCATTTTTAATTAAAGTTGAAATTCTAGCATGAGCATATTGAATATAATAAATTGGGTTATTTGAATTTTGACTTTTGGCTAGATTTATATCAAAAGTAAGTTGAGTATTGGGTGCTTTTGATAAGAAAAAATATCTGCAAGCATCTTTTCCAACGTCTTTGACTATTTCTTGTAATGTTATATATTCACCCGATCTTTTTGAGATTTTCACTGTTTCCGATCCTTTTTTTATCGTAACCATTTGAGAAATTTTAATCTTTAAATTTTCTGGTTTTACTCCTAAGGCTTCCATTGCATATTTGGTTCTTTTTATATGACCTTGATGGTCTGCTCCCCAAATGTTAATTACCTTATCAAAATTTCTGAGAAAAAATTTATTATAATGATTTGCAATATCAGAGTAAAAATAAGTATGACTACCGTCTTGTTTAATCAAAACATTGTCACGATCATCTCCAAATTGCTTGGATAAAAACCATGTTGCTCCATCTTTTTTATTTATTAAATTGAGTTCTTTTAATTTTGTATATACATC
>CAZMBU010000269.1:0-1625 GCA_964564565.1 uncultured Dehalococcoidia bacterium
GCTTTACAGTTTCTTTATTATTACTTGGTGTATTTACATTAAGAAAAAAAGATTGATTTAAATTAATATGGAGGGCTTATCAAAGGAAGATAGACCATCGATGGTCTATTATAAGCCCCTCCATATTCAGACCTAAGTCTGCAAATAAGTGTTTGAATGAAACAATTTAATTTTATAATTTAATTGTTAATTAATTATTTATTTAATTTATGTATAATTATTAAATGACTGAAATAGAAATAACTGAAATAAAAAAAGATTGTTGTAATGATTGTAAGTGTTACCCAAATTGTTGTAGCGATTGCAAGTGTGACTCTGACTAGTTAATCATTACATTAATTTGTAAGAAGTAGAGCATTAATTTCTTTGAAGGATGTAGTATCATATTCTGAAAAGGAATGTAAACTATGGCTCTTGATAAACAATCACAAGAATTATTAAAACAGACAAGAGCTTTAAATTTACCCCCTGTATACACTATTTCTCCTGTTGAAGCAAGAAAACAAGTCAATGCACGTCCACGTTTGCCTGGCCCACAATTACCAAAAGTAAAATATTTTAGTATTCCTGTTAATGGGGTTAATATAAATTGCAGATTGTATATTCCTGATGTTGATCAAACTTTACCAGTTTTAGTATGGTTTCATGGTGGAGGTTGGGTTACGGGAAATGTTGATGGATCTGATGGTGTGACACGACATTTAGCTTCGGGTTCTGGGTGTGCAGTATTATCTGTAGATTACAGACTTTCCCCCGAAGTAAAATTTCCAGGACCGCTTGATGATTGTTATAGCGTTACTAAATGGGTTTATGAAAATGCTGAAACGTTGAATGTTGATAAAAACAAAATTTCTGTGGGAGGTGATAGTGCGGGAGGTAATTTGGCGGCGGCAGTTTGCCTAAGAGCTAAAGACGAAGGGCAACTTCCTTTAGTATCACAATTACTTATTTACCCTTGTGTAGATACAGATTTTACCCGTAAATCATATAAAGATAATAAAGATGACTATGCACTGACTGCTACTGCTATGAAATGGTTTTGGGAGCAATATATAAACTCAAAGTCTGACATGGACAATCCTTATGTATGCCCATTAAAATATGGTGATCATTCTGATTTGCCAGAGGCTTGCATCATAGTAGCTCAACATGATCCTTTATTTGACGAAGGGATTGATTACCACAACAAATTAAAAAGTGCTAAGGTTAAGTCAAAGCTAATAAAATATTCTGGAGTTATGCATGGTTTTTATTCTAATATTGGAGTATTAAACAAAAGTCAGAAGGCAATGGATGATTCATGTGAATATTTACGATCTGTTATGTTTTAATTGCAGGAGTTAGAATGTCAACAAAATCAGAACATAATTCAAAAAAAATTGATGTACTTATTGTAGGAGCCGGTTTTGGGGGCATGTATATGCTTTATAGTCTTAATAAGCTTGGATTGAATTCTTTGATTCTAGAGCAGGGTGAAGGAGTGGGAGGCACCTGGTATTGGAACCGATATCCTGGAGCCAGATGTGATATTGAGAGTATAGAATATTCTTATTCATTTTCTGAAGAACTTCAACAGGAGTGGGAATGGTCTCACAAATACTCTACGCAACCAGAAATTCTTGAAT
>CAZMBU010000270.1:0-1613 GCA_964564565.1 uncultured Dehalococcoidia bacterium
TTTGCTCTCTTTGTAAAGGACATGTATCTTTAACATGTTCTAAAAAGATATCCCTGGTAGACATTTTATTTTTTGAAATATTTTGTCTACGTATTCTTTCAGCAATTCTCTCCCACATTGGAGTCCAAATAGACCCTGGGCAAATCACATTTACATTTATATTATTAGATGCCCATCTTAAAGCAAATGATTGAGTCAAATGGATTACTGATGCTTTTGAAGCACCATAAGCAGGATTACTTGGAGAAGCATATTTACCTGCATGAGATGCTATATTTATAATTTTGCCATAATTTCTTTCTTTCATTTTTTCTGCAACTGACTCAGCAAAAATTACAGTACCTTTAACATTAACAGAATATGTAAAATCCCAATCCTCAAAACTAGAGTATTCTGAGTCCTCAAAATCCAAAGAAGCCCATATACCTGCCGCGTTGACTAAAATATCTATATCTCCAATTTCTCTTTCGATTAAATCTACAACTTTAACAACTTCTTCTTCTTTTGTAACATCGCAAATATAATATGAAACTTTTACACCTTTCTGTAAAATTTCATTTCTTACTATATCTAATTTTGCTCTATCAATATCCACCAGTACAATATTGGTATCGTATTTTGCAAAAACTTTTGCTGTACCTTTGCCAAGTCCGCTTGCGCCACCTGTGATAACCACAGTTTTGTTATCAAAATCTTTATAATATAATGTCATGAATTTATTATAACTATTCAGTCAAAATTATTTACCAAAGAGATTTGTTAAAATGAATAAAATATTACCTTATAAAATTACGAATAATCAAAATGACAAATTTCAATAAAAAACAAATTTGTTATATAAAGAAAATTATTACTGAATTAGATGCACAATGGTTTATACCGCATAATATTTTTTCAGATATAATCCCTGAAGATACTCCATGGAAATACCCGACATTAAATCTGCAAAAATTTATATGTGAACAAAATGGTATTTATCTTCAGGATAATATGAAAAAAATAAAATATCTGGATCGATGGAATGCAACTTTAACACTTTTAGAGTCAAGGATTAAATTATGTGATCAAATGATTTTGAAAAATAATTCAGATTACAACACTAATACTAATTTATTTGGACTAGATCATAATAATAATATTTTCAATAAAGTTGGCATATTAACTAATATATTAGATAAATACATAAATAACAAAACATTCGTATGGAATGAAGAAATTTCATACAATACCTACGCCCCTTCAGACGGATCAAAATTGTTTTCATTTGAAATGATTTTTCCAGATGCATCTGAATGGAATTTAAACAAAAATGTATCATCAAATAATAGATGCGCTAATTGTGGTAATCCAATAGTAATCAGACAATCTTTAATAGATGAAGATAATGGAAAATATTATTTAGATTGCGATTCAAAATCAAGACATGGCGGAGAAGAAATAAGGTCAGGCGGATGTATAAGTGGAACAAGAAATTCTAACGGATGGATCGGCTGGTTGGATGAAATTCAGTAATATTATGAAAAAATAATAAAAATAATAAGATCCCTAAAGGAATTGTATTAAGTATTAGTTTTGTTTTATATTATGCCCTCTATTCATTATTCATGAGGAGG
>CAZMBU010000271.1:0-1592 GCA_964564565.1 uncultured Dehalococcoidia bacterium
AATTTTCTGTAACTACTATCTAGCATCAAAAAAATGTATATTTTGAAAGTAGCATGATAACAAAAAAGCATATAGCTATAGCATAAGAATTGAAATCTTTAATAACAAAAACTACAGGGTCAACTTTTATTAATCCTCTTTCCGCCATGAGCCACATCCTACTATTCCAGTACAGCATCACTGGTGCTAGGGCTACCAAAATCATAGGAGTTGAGTAAAATTGCAGTACCTGTTCGCTACCCGTATAAAGAATTAGGACCAAAGAGGATATTAATCCACTACTGACTCCAAGCGACATCATAATATTCCCATCACTGACACGATAATCTCTACCGCTTAAAGATTTAATCCCATTTTCCCTCATAATTATTATATCGGTATATCTCTTTAATAGACCCAAACTAAAAAAGAGAAAAATAGAAAAAGAAAGTAGCCATGGTGAAAATGGTATCGCATCAGGTATATGTCCAGCTATAAGACGAAGAGTATAAAAAGACATTATAAGAATTATATCCAAGATCATAACCTTTTTAAAATAGAATGAATACAGCAGATTTAAAATAATGTAAATAGCTGTTACGAAAAGAAATGTTGGGCCCAAACTCATTGCCAACAACCCACCAACAAATAAGCATATTATCAAAATTATACATGCATTTAATATTGATAAGTCACCAGATGCAATAGGACGATTTTTTTTCTTGGGGTGTTTGCGATCATAATCCAAATCGGCGATATCATTTAAAACATAAATGCTTGATGCAAGCAAAGAAAATGAAATGAACCCAATAAAGGTATTTTTCATTATATCCAATTCAAATATCTGGTGATTCCCTAAAACTGGTAAAAAAAGAAGTATATTCTTAGACCATTGATGAAAACGTAACTGTTTTAATAATATTTTAAGGGTCATGATTAGAATGGCAGGTTGTTCCTAAATTTTATCAGCACAATCGGGCAGTTGTTTTTATGCCTATCCTGTAGTTAAATAAAAATTTACATTCTTTCAGATAAATAAACTAAAACCGACAATTATCTAACAAACATTAAATCAGTTTATCTTAAGGGGATTCAGTGGCTCTCAATAAAACCGAATAAGCAATATTTGCATTGATTAAATATGAGTAAACATAAAAATTTAACACAAAAGAAAAATTATTAATATAATTAGCTCTGTATATTAAAAACTTTTATTGGTTGCAAAACTAACAAGCATTCTTTTTGTCATGGGGTAACTGAAAAAAGTATTCATAGACATTGCACACTCATATGAGCACTTACATTTTTCCTTAACAATTCTATTTCTAAGCTCTTTTGCCTTTTTAGACTTAACAAGTTTCTTAAAACTACCGTCGAATTCTTTGATATTTCCAACCGTTTCATGCAGTACTTCGCAAGGATTTACACGGCCATCTTCCCAAATAACATAATTTAAGTTCCCAGCAGTGCAGGGAGTTACAAATTCATCATTTTTGGCTACTCTATATATCAAATCTTTTTGCAAAATTTCTTTCAATCGCATGAATTTTTTCCCTGCAAAATTATATGTTTTTAGATTGTCTTGTTCAATATGCCAGGTATATCGATCTACT
>CAZMBU010000272.1:0-1588 GCA_964564565.1 uncultured Dehalococcoidia bacterium
TTTTTACAAGTTTCTTTACCTGCTTGGAAATCAATTTAGGTATCACTCTCTTAGATAAATCCATTACTCCGGGAACATCAGTTACAAATATTAATTTACTACAATTTATTGATCTAGCCACCTCTCCTGCAACGCTATCAGCATTTACATTTAAGATCTGATCATCAGATTTTGGTTTTGAATTTAAACAAAGAGGAGCAATTACAGGAATATATCCTAGTTTTACTAACTCAAATATAGATTTGGATTTTACTTTATCCACTTCTCCTACAAATCCCAAAGCAGGATCCTTTAATTTTGCTGTAATTAATCCATCGTCTACGCCACTTAAACCTATTGCTTTACCACCAATAATATTTAGTTGATTTACCATTTCTGTATTAACTTTACCCGCTAATACAGAAATAACTATATTTAATGTTTCTTTGTCTGTTACTCTTCTTCCATCAACAAATTTAGGTCTCTTACCAACTTTCTTCATCCATTCAGAAATATCTGCCCCACCACCATGAACAATTATTGGAAAATAACCTTTAGATTGAAGTTTCACTACATCACTTAATGTAGTATCTTCAAAACCTAAAGTACTGCCACCAACTTTAACGACTATAGTTTTTTTCATTAAATATGAATCTAAAGGGTTCTCAGATTTATTATTTGAAAACTTATCTTTATCAAAATCTCGAGATTTTGATCCAAAAAAATTATCTTTATCTGTATTATTATTAAGCATGTTGAATTTATGTACTATAAGCTGAATTAAAAACTACATATTCTTCAGTCAAATCACAGCCCCAGGCAGTTGATTCAAAACTATCTATATTAAGATCAATTTTAATTTTAATTTCCTTAGCATTCATTGATGTGATTACAGATTCTTTTGAAAATCTGACAGATTTTCCTTCATGGGCTATATGTATATCATTCAAATAAATATCAACATTATTCTCATTTATTTTTATCCCGCTTTTGCCCAACGCCATCATTAATCTTCCCCAATTAGGATCTCTTCCATGAATCATTGACTTTACCAGCATAGAACCAATAATACTTTTTGCTCCCTTTCTAGCATCGTTTGAACTTGCAGCTCCGACAACTTTACATTCAATTAAATGGTTTGCACCTTCTCCGTCGGATACCAATTCTTTTGCCAAAGTTTCGCATACATAAAATAAAGCTTCTAAAAACAATTCTTTAGATTCTGAATTGTTATCAATTAAATCCGAAGAAGCTTCTCCGTTTGAAATCAATAAAACTGTATCGTTTGTAGATTGATCACCATCAACACTAATCATATTGAATGTTTCATTAACTATGTTCTTCAATGCATGATCTTGAAAGCTGTGATTTAATTTTGCATCAGTTGTAATAAAAGCCAACATAGTTGCCATGTTTGGGTGAATCATTCCAACACCTTTAGCACAACCACCTATTGTTATCACCTGTCCATTAAACTCATAACTGACAGCTACTTCTTTGGTTTTTGTATCAGTTGTTAATATTGATTGAGCAAATTCCTTGCCCCCATTTTTAGATAATTTAATGTTACTTATATTTTTTCTAATCAAAGCCATTGGAAGTTCTTCAC
>CAZMBU010000273.1:0-1585 GCA_964564565.1 uncultured Dehalococcoidia bacterium
AATATGGCTGGTCATCTTTAAAAAAATAAATTTAATATAATTGTTTATTATTGAACAACTTCAGTAGCTGATAAATGGGTTAATGAATTTTCAGGTACATTAAAGCTAACGCCTGGACAATCTGTTAAAAATTCAGACATAGTTTTCATATGCGTTGGAAGAGATGAGGATTTAGTTTCCGTAATGGAGGGTGATGAAGGTATTATTAAAAATATTAAAAAAAATGCTATAATTGTAGATCATACAACAGCTTCTGCTGATATTGCCCGGAAATATTATCAAAAAGCAAAGGAAAATAATTTTCATTTTCTCGATGCCCCTGTATCTGGAGGACAGGCTGGTGCAGAGAATGGAATATTATCAATAATGGTTGGTGGTGATGTAGATCAATTTAATTTAGCAAAGCCTGTTATGAGCTCATATGGAAAAACTATTGAATTAATTGGCCCTACAGGCTCTGGCCAATTAGCTAAAATGATCAATCAGATTTGTATTGCTGGTTTAGTACAAGGTTTATCTGAAGCATTAGCATTTGGAAAAAAAGCAAATCTAGATATGGAAAAAGTACTTCAAGTTATTTCAAAAGGAGCGGCTCAATCGTGGCAAATGGAGAACAGATACCGTACTATGCTAGACGACAAATTTGATTATGGATTTGCAGTCGATTGGATGAGAAAGGATTTATCATATTGTTTTAATGAAGCTAAAAAAAACAAATCTAAACTTCCTATAACTAAAATTGTAGATGAATATTATCGGAAAGTTCAAGAAAATGGTGGTAATAGATGGGATACATCAAGTTTAATTTCATTACTAAAATAAATTAAATTAGCTTATATTTAATTAGATGAGCACAAAACTTGAAGACAAGTACACGCTAGAAAGTGGAATTCGCTTTCTTACAGGTACTCAAGCTCTAGTAAGAATTCCACTAGTACAAATAAGAAAAGACAATAAAAACAATCTAAAAACTGCTTGTTATATTTCGGGATATAGAGGATCTCCTTTAGGAGGGTATGATCAGCAAATATTACAAAATATTAATTACTTAAATGCTAAAAATATTCATTTTCAACCAGGAATAAATGAAGAATTAGCGGCTACTTCATTGTGGGGAACACAACAATCTAACTTACGAGGAGAAGGTAAATATGATGGAGTTTTTGGAGTTTGGTATGGCAAAGGACCGGGAGTTGACAGGGCTGGAGATGCTTTAAAACATGTTAATCTTGCCGGAACGTCAAAATATGGAGGCGTTCTTGCACTGATGGGTGATGATCATATTTGTGAATCGTCAACGACCTCTCATCAAAGTGAGTTTGCAATGATGGATGCCATGATCCCTTTTTCCAATCCAAGTGGTGTACAAGAAATACTTGACTATGGATTATACGGCATTCATCTGTCAAGACAAAGTGGTTGCTGGATAGGGATAAAATGTGTGCATGATAATGTTAGTTCAGGAGCCACTGTAGATTTAAATGAAAATAGACTTTTAATTAAAAATGTTAATGAAGAATTCATACCCAATGAAGGTTTAAATATTCGATTAAATGATACTCCTCAAGCTAAAGAACATCGTTTG
>CAZMBU010000274.1:0-1581 GCA_964564565.1 uncultured Dehalococcoidia bacterium
AGCTGAGCTATGGGCGCAATAACTTTGCTTTAATAAAGTTTAGGCTAACACTTTTAATCAACAATTTTTGGTCGGAGTGGAGGGATTTTAACCCCCGACACTTCCTTTATTAGTAGGGTCTGTAGGGGCGATGTTGTCTTAATGTTGTCTTAGCACCTACTTTTCTACCTTTTTCAAGGGCGATATTATAATCACATACAAGTTATTTTTGCTTGTTTATTTTATGTAAAAGAAATATGATCTTTATCAATATTAAGATATTGGTGAATTATTATATTTTTTGAATGAGATACACAGTGGTGATTACAAGATATTTTTGGATTCAATTCATAAATTTTTCTTCTAACTTTTTCTGAAAACCAAAACTCCTTAAAAGATGTGTCTTTAATACTACCAAGTTTACCCGAGTCAGTATATGCCTTATCTTGGCAAGTATAAACCATACTGTCTGCACCAATTACAGGTCGATATAAAATATGTGGACAGGTTTGGTAATTTTTATTAAACCTATTATTGAGATCATGATAATGATTGATGACAGAGAATTGATTATTAATGAGATTGCTACATTTTTTTATTTGATTATTCACTTCACTTTTAATTTGGCTATGGTATTGATTATTTTCTTCGGCTGTATTTCCAATAACTACGCCTGAAATCTTAACATTTTTTACGCCTATAATTTTTAACTTTAAACATAATTCATAGATATGTTTATAATTTGAATTATCAATAATTAAAGAACATCCAACAATACATTTAGTATCAGTAGATGTAAATTTTTTTATATTTTCTAGCAGATTAGAAAATGAATTATCTTTAATTCCTCGTGATTTTGAATAACTTTTATCATCATATCCATCTATAGAAATCCTTATCCAAGTTCCGTATTTTTGAAAAGCTAAAGCCATATTCCCTTTTAAGTTTGAACCATTAGTCAAGGCTGCAATTTTTACACCACCTTTAGCAAGCTTTTCGATTATTAGTGGTAATTTTTTATATAGTAAAGGCTCACCCCCGCCTGAAAATGTCACTGCTTCTACACCCATTTCTATGATATTTTCTGCTATTTCATTAAACTTATCATATGGGAGTTTGTCCCTTATCTGCATGTTATTTCCAAGTTGAACATTTGATGATCTATAAGCGCAATACCAACAATCATGATTGCATAGATTTGTAGGCTTTATACGAATATGAACAGGGGCCGATATTTTTTCATTTTGTATATTTTTTAATACTTCGATATAGTTAAATAATTTAAATTCACTATAAATTTCTTGAGGTTTTATCATTGTTACTAATAGAAAAATTATTGAATAGATTGATTTTATTTTTATTTCATTGAGAAATATTTGATTCAAATCAAATTAACTAAATTATTTGAATGATGAGATAAGTTAAATTGAACTAAATCAAAATTGTGTTTGATGAGTGAGTTAGAAAATATGATGCAAAAAAATTTTGCAATCTTGAAATGAGAAAAGTTGCCCTAATATTGCCCTAATTAGATAAAAGTAGCCCTATTCAGACACATTTAGGGCAACATTAAAATTAAGAATGCTTTAGTAGAGGGGTTTG
>CAZMBU010000275.1:0-1363 GCA_964564565.1 uncultured Dehalococcoidia bacterium
GCAGATATCAACAGACACACCAAAACTAACCTCATCCAAGTCCATCATTCTGGCATAGACCAGCATACAAAGGAATTCACTCAAAAAGATGAATATATCGAAACTACTAGTGAACCCACACACCAGGAATTATGTGATTTAGAACAACAATATTTTCTAGATGCAATGCTCAACAACATGGATTTGAATGATTCCATGGATGCAGCAGTCAACAGTTTAAAGATCGTTCTGGCCGCAGAAGAAAGCATTCAAAAAGAAACTGCCATATTTTTATAAAAAACTGCAGAAAAATTTGTGAACCCAACAAACAAGAAAATCTATGGTTTCATGGAGGTAATCTCCATTTATCAAGATTTTATTCAAAATATCTCACTACAGATCAAGTGGACGATGGAGAATCTAGAACAACATGCTGATGTCCATTGATTCAACTAAGGAAAGCATCTTTCACATGATCTATTCATGTTCATTCAAATCTAAAATGAATCATTATCCAGAAGAGGCTGTATGAACGTAGCAGAAATATTAGTCGCTGAATTACAAGATCGCGGTGTAAAATATATATCCACATTAAATGGTCATGGTCTGGACCCATTTGCTCTAGCATGCATAAAATTAGGAATGAATATGATTGATGTTCGAAACGAGCAAACTGCTTCATATATGGCTGAAGTTACAGGGAGATTGACAAGAAATGTAGGAGTTTGTGCAGTAAGTGGAGCTGTAGCACATGCTAATGCATTAACAGGTGTTCTCAATGCTCATTTAGATGGTGCACCTATGCTTCTAATTACGGGTGTACTTCCCCTCAGCAGATTTGGTGAACGTGATTTTCAAGATTTTAATCCTGTGCCGATGACAAAGCCTATTTGTAAATATGCACAAGTTATTGATAATCCAAATAATATTGTTCAAATTATTGAAGAAGCATTCTCTGCTGCCACGAGTGGAAAACCTGGTCCAGTACATCTGTCCTTACCTATGGATATTGCTGAAGAAGAAGTTGAAAACTATCAGAAAGAAATCATTTCAAAGAGAAGATGTGGAGTAGAATTGGAGATGGATGCAAAGGATTCTGAAATTGATCGTGTATCAGAACTGATAAGAATTTCAAAAAAGCCTTTAATCATAGCAGGAAGTGGTTTGTATTATTCTTTTGGTGAAAAAGAATTAATAGCATTTGCGTCACAACAACAAATTCCTGTTGTTACGCCAATTTGGGATAGAGGTTGTGTGATGGAACGTTTTCGTCCTTTTTTAGGGGTCATCGGAGCGGCAAGTGGCGGAAGGATATTGTTGTCTGATACAGATTTAATAATCGCTCTTGGAATTGATTGTGATTACCGTGTAGGACACTTAAGCT
>CAZMBU010000275.1:1373-1581 GCA_964564565.1 uncultured Dehalococcoidia bacterium
CAATAAAAACACACCTGTTATAAAAATACATACTGATTTACCTACGCTAATAAAGGGTAATCAGGAGCACATCCGGATCCAAGCATCTCCAAAAGATTTTCTTTCTAAGCTTACAAAAGCTTGCAATAAAAAAAGTTGTGCGCATACAGGTAAATGGTTGGATGAAACCAGGTTAAAAACGGATGATTTCATTCTATCGTGCAGAAAC
>CAZMBU010000276.1:0-1577 GCA_964564565.1 uncultured Dehalococcoidia bacterium
CAAAAAAACATAGCATACCAAGTAAACCAAAATGTATATTTTGATATTTCAAAATCTGAAAATTATGGGATATTATCTGGCAATATAAGTAATTTAGAAACTTTAAATAATGAAGAAATTGACCCTAACAAATTAAATTCAAGGGATTTTGCGTTATGGAAATCAGCTGATAAAGACAGAACTTTAAAATGGCCGAGCAAATATGGAGATGGATTTCCAGGATGGCATATTGAATGCTCAGCAATGTCACAAAAATATCTTGGTTCATATTTTGATATCCATACTGGTGGGGTAGACAACATTTTCCCACATCACGAAGGTGAAATTGCTCAAAGCGAAGGTTATTTTTCAAAAAAACATGTGAACTACTGGGTACATGGACAACATTTACTTTCTGATGGAATAAAAATGTCTAAATCAAAACAAAATGAATATTTGATTTCTGATATTACATCAAGGGGAATGGATCCGTTAGCCTTTCGCTATTTATGCCTTATGACAAATTATAGAACAAGATTAAATTTTACCTTTTCCTCTCTGCGAGCAGCTCAAAAAGGATTAAATAGGTTAAGGCATCTGTATTGGTTATATCAAAATGATAATTCAGTACCACTAACATCCGAAACATCATTAAATATGGCTTCCATAAAAATATGGACAGAAAAAATAGATTTAGCATTATTAAATAACCTTAATACTTCAAAAATAATGTCTTTATTATGGGAATTAACCAAATCAAATTTAACGGGTAAAGAAAAAGTATATATATTTGATTATATTGACCTTGTATTATCTTTGGATTTTAAAAAACACCACCAAAAATTTAATTTAACTACAATCCCCTTAATTGAATATAAAAAAAGGAAACAATTACGTAAAGAAAAAAAATTCGAATTATCTGACAGGGAAAGGAAACAATTTTACAAACAAAATATAAAATTTTACGACAAACAAAATGGTAACTTTCTCGTAAAAAGAATATCAGATTTTGAAGAGCAAATTAACAATGAATATATTTCAGGGTCTTCTGATGTTAAATCATTATTACTTTCTGAAAACAAAATAAAATTATCAATCTGTTTAATTGCAGATGAATATTTCAAAGATTTTAGCAGATGTTTGAAATCTGTTGTTAACAATATTTCAGATAAAACCTCGTATGAAATTTTAATCGCATTCAATGGAATAACTATCGAAAATCAAAATAAAATAAAATCTAATTACGAGTCAAATAAAAATCTTAAATTTTTTCATATAGACCCTATATGTGGGGCTGGCGCGGTTCGAAATATCTTAGTAAAACAATCTATTGGAGAATATTTAATCCTGTTAGATTCTAGTATAGAAATAATAGGCAATATTTTCGATGAAATTATTTCAGATTTAAAGGATCAAAATATAGGATTAACCGGACCATTTGGATTAAAAACAACCGATTTAAATCACTTCCATGAAATTTCAACTAACAAAGAATATGTAGATGCTATTCAACTTTATTTAATTGCTTCAAGGAGAAATACTTTCCTCAAAACCGGATTATTCAGGGAGAATTTCAGATTCTACAGAAATCTAGATAT
>CAZMBU010000277.1:0-1569 GCA_964564565.1 uncultured Dehalococcoidia bacterium
TAACTAATAAAATGGTTAGTTTTTTAGAAGAAATTCTTCCTAGGTTTCCAGATACTTATTTTAGATTAACTTTTTCGATAGAGGGTATAGGAGAAGATCACGATAAATTAAGGTCTATGCCAGGGTCATATAAGAAAATTCAAAAAAGTTATGATATTATTAGTCCTTTAAGAGCTAAATACTCAAATTTAGTTCTAGATTGTAACTCAGTATTTACAGCTTCTTCGGAAAATTATTTATTAGATGCATTAAAGGTTATGAATAAAGATTTTAAATTTGATAATATGTCTGTTACCTATGCCAGAGGTGAAATTAGGGATGAGTCTTTAAAGAATGTATCAAAAAATCGATATAAATTAATAAATAAATTTTTAGAAAATAGAGAAAAAAATAAAGAAAAAAGACTTCTTTATCCTCTATGGCGAGGAGTTAATAGTGTATCTAGAGATAATTTAATGAGGACTGTATTTGATGATGAATTTATTACCTCATGTGTAGCTGGAAGAAAGCTATTAGTAATTAGTGAAACAGGGGAGGTACCTTAGAAATCATGATTGGGATCTTGGTAAATTACTTAGGCAAAATTCAGTACATAAAATGCAAAAGTGGATTAAAGACACTAAGTGTAAATGTTCTTTTGAATGTGCATTAGCAGCAAATGTTGTATGGAAACCTAAAAATTATCCAAAGGTTATATCTTCAACCATTAAAAATATTGGAAAGTCACACTTAAATCATTAAGTTAGATCTTGCTCGTATGAAACTTAAAACATCATTAATAATACCTGCTTGGAATGCACAAAACACTATTTATGATTGTTTGTTGAGTGCTGTAAAATCAAAAAATAGCCCACAAGAAATTATAGTAGTTGATGATGTATCAAAGGATGACACAGTTAAAATCGTTAATGATATGATAACTCATTATCCCAATATAAAATTACTAAAATTGAGCAAAAATATGGGTCCTTCTGCAGCACGTGATTATGGAGTTAAAAATTCTTCGGGAGACATAATATTTTTTACTGATAGTGATACTGTTATACTAGAAAATACATTTTTAAATTGTTTAAATACAATGGAAAAATACAGAGCAGATGCTATTTCAGGTATATATCATCCTGAACCCATTAATCAAGGAGCAACCCAACTTTATAAGGCATTATTTTTTTATTTTCAGTTTGCTAGACACAAAAAGCCTTTTAAATATGAAACATTTAATGGACAAATTTCTGCAATCAAAAGGGAAATATATATTTCTACAGGAGGATATAATAAAAATATTTTATGGGGAATGGACAATGAGAATGAAGAGTTTGGAAGAAGAATTATTAAAAAAAATATACTTTTATTAGATCCTAATTTTCAAGTAAAACATAATTTTCCAGGATTTAAAAAATTAACTAATACTTATTTTTATAGAGTTTCTACGTGGATGTATATTTTTATGGAAGATATGAAGTTTGAATCTGGGGGCCCTGCTGCAATAGATTCAGGTATAGCAGCTTTGAGTGTACCATTATCAGTTTTCTTTTTATTTCTAACAATTTTTTTTAGTAACTTATTTTT
>CAZMBU010000278.1:0-1566 GCA_964564565.1 uncultured Dehalococcoidia bacterium
ACTTCACGTAAATATTTTTCAACTTTAGTATTTTTTGTATTGTCTAAATCTACTGATTTTATAAATTTCCTTCGCCCTATTTCATCCATTTTATCCCACAATAATCTATTATGTTCTAGTTGATATTTTGCCCTCATAATTTGTTTTTCAGCAGTAATACATTTCTTGCCACAATAATTACAATAATAGGAATTTTATAGAATTTCTATTTTGCAATAATAACAACCCATAATAAACCTCTTCAAATAAATATCTAGTACGATGATTTAATATTAAAAAGTCTAAGCTATATTATTTATTGTTTCAATAAGTATAATAAATTAAGTATGTTTTAATAAATTAATGCGATGAGAAAATTTATGGTTAATGATTTTAAATCATTATTTATGCTAGATCCCGAAGTAACTTACTTCAATCATGGAGCGTATGGAGGGTGCCCAGAAGACATTTTCAATGCAATGTTAGAATGGCAGAAAACATTGGAAAAAAATCCAAGTAAATATATGGAAGAGTTATATGATAACCTGGAAAATTCCAGAAATTCACTGTCAAAATATATTAATTGCAATAAAGACGATATTGTTTTTTTTAACAATCCTACCACAGCTATGAATACCATAGTAAAAAGCCTAAGCTTAAATCCAGGAGATGAAATTTTATCGACTGATCACGAATATGGGGCAATGAATATAACATGGGACTATATTTGTAAAAAAACGGGAGCAAAATTTATTCGTACAAAAATACCAACTCCTTATGAATCTAAAGATCAATTTGTACATGCAATAGACAAAAACATCACAGCAAAAACTAAAATGATATTTATGAGTCATATTACCAGTTCAACTGCATTAATATTTCCTGCCAAAGAAATCTGCGAATTAGCAAAATCTCACAATATACTTTCATTTATTGACGGAGCTCATACTCCAGGGCAAATATCATTAGATATAAATGAAATTGATCCTGATTTTTATGCAGGAGCCTGTCACAAATGGATGTGCTCTCCTAAAGGGGTGGCATTTTTATATACTAGAAATGTACTACAAGATAATATAGATCCTCTCATAATCAGCCACGGGTTTGGGGAAACTTTAAAAGGAAATAAACTCTATTCAGGGTCAAATTATTTAAATTACCATCAATGGCAAGGAACAAGAGATTTTTCTAATGTATTAACCGTTCCTAAATTAATACAGTTTTTAAAAAACAATAATTGGGAAAATGTTGCTAAAAGTTGTCATGATTTAGCACTGTACACAAGAAATGAAATTTCAAATTTACTCGATACACAACCTTTATCAAGTGACGAATACATAGGGCAAATGACAAGCGTACCAATAGAAACTGAAAATCCTGAAAAATTAAAGGCAGTATTATCAGAAAATTATAAAATTGAAGTACCTATCACATCATGGAATAATAAAAGTTTGATAAGAATATCAATACAAGCATACAATACAAAAAAAGATATTCATAAATTGATAGATGCTCTTCATGAAATAAGGTCAAATTAATATGAATCAAACTATAGCATTAAAAGACGGATTAATAATCAACGGAACA
>CAZMBU010000279.1:0-1558 GCA_964564565.1 uncultured Dehalococcoidia bacterium
AATTACTACCCAAAGAAAAGAGTCAGATATAGCTGAAATATTATCAGGAACTTTTGAAGGAAAATCCTTAGGTTCACCAATACATATTTCAGTAACAAATCAAGACGCAAAAAGTAAAGACTATGAACCTTTAAAAAATATTTACAGGCCATCACATGCTGACTATACATATGATGCCAAGTATGGGATAAGAAATTGGAAAGGTGGCGGCAGAGCAAGTGCAAGAGAAACAATAGGCAGGGTAGCCGCAGGTGCTATAGCAAAAAAAATTCTCAGAATCAAATATGAGGTAGAAATCATTGGTTATGTCAAATCAATAAAAGATATTACCGCCGAAATAAATACTGACACAGTTACACTAAAAGATGTTGAAAAAAACATTGTAAGATGCCCTGACACTAAAATAGCAAACACAATGATTAACAAAATTAAAGAGGTTCGAAAACAAGGAGATTCTCTTGGCGGAGTTGTTGAATTAGTATGTAGAAATGTACCAACCGGGCTAGGTTCTCCTGTATTTGACAAACTTGAAGCTGATCTTGCAAAAGCATTACTTTCTCTGCCTGCATGTAAAGGATTTGAAGTAGGTTCAGGGTTTAATGGTACAAAACTCATGGGTTCTGAGCATAATGATGAATTCTATATCAATAATGGAATTATTAGCACAAAAACAAATAATAGTGGAGGTATTCAAGGTGGTATCACCAATGGTGAAAATATAATCTTAAGAGCTGCTTTCAAACCAACTGGTACAATTATTAAATCTCAGCAAACTGTTACAAACGATGGAAAAGAAATTGAATTTCAAGGCCGTGGCAGACATGACCCTTGCGTACTCCCAAGAGCAGTCCCTATGGTTGAATCAATGGTAGCTATAGTTTTATTAGATCATGCGCTAAGGCAAGAATCTCAAAATAATTTTATTTAATTTTAAACTACTGGAGATGATCCTCCATCAACATTAATAGCAGTGCCTGTTATGTAACTTGCTTTAGACGAGGCTAGAAAACACATTACATCTCCTACTTCTTCTGCTTCACCTATTCTGCCAAGCGGAACATTATTTCCAACAACTTGCCAATGATCTTCCAATGTATAATTTGGATCTTTTGCATTTGCAGCTTCCCATCTGGTTCTGTGCTGCCCAGATTTTAATACTCCAACACAAACAGTATTAACACGTATATTAAATTTAGCTAATTCTCCCGCCCAGGATTTGGTAAGTGATATTCCAGCAGCACGAGATAAAGAAGTAGGTTGCGTTCCAGGGCTAGACGCCTTACCTCCGGGAGTTGTTGTATTTATAATTACTGCATTATCAGATTTTTTCAAATATGGTAATACTCCTCGAGCGCAATAAATCGCACCATAAATCTTTATTCCAAAATCAACTTCCAAATCTTCGTCAGTCATCAATTCCAATGTGGTAGCTGAAGAAGTTCCTGCATTATTTACCAATATATCTATTTGTCCAAACTCAGAAATAACTTTGTCAATCATTGATTGAACATCAGACTCAACCGACACATCAGCTGAAATTCCAATAACATCACCATTT
>CAZMBU010000280.1:0-1554 GCA_964564565.1 uncultured Dehalococcoidia bacterium
GAGCGATCCATCGCCAGCCACTCCTGCGACGCGATGTCCATCACTACGGGCGCGTCCAGCCCCAACATGTCCCAATTCTGGGTTTGCTCGGCAGATGCGGAGGCCACGAGGTATCGGATGATGAGTTCGCTTCTGTCGGGGTTCTGATGCACATCTTCCAGAACGGTATCCCAAGCCTCTCTTTCGAAGTCGGGGCTCCTTGCGGCGTAATATCCAGTCAGCCAACCGTCAATCAAATTCAGCTTCTCGTCAATGATCTTCAGTTTGACTGCCACGTCAAGAAATTCTCTCCTCTCCACCACGGCGGGGTCGTTTCTCTGTGGAGGGGCATGGTGCCGGATATGATGGATTGCTAGGTGGTTCAGCGCGTCCTTGATTGGCTCGACATAGCTAAGGTTGTCTCCTAGTTTCTCGAGCCAGGACTTCTTTTCCGCCTCCCTCTCGAAGTAATTCTCTTCGTACATCTTGGAGATTTCCGACAAACTGAGATTGATATCGCCCGCTTCCAGCGAAGATGTCTGCCCCGCCCTAATTTTTTCAGCCGCTATCAGTAAGGCGAACGGCCTGTCAATCAGGGCCTCGGGTAGATTCTCCATCTGCCTCAATACCTCCGGATCAAGGTCTAGATTGCGCAACACCTCGACTCTCTGCTGACCTGTCATTTTGCCAAGGACAGCGTGGCCTCGACCTAAGATTCTCTTATCGGGGCGTGTGACTACCAGAATGGGGATTGGCCAGGATTCATTTTTCAGTTCGTTGAGTAATTCTATCTGATTTCTGGGGGGCAACTCATCCAAGCCGTCGAGTATCAATAGTGGTGGGGTGGCATCGCCATCCATGACTGCATCGAATCTCTCCTCGACGTAATTGAAACGCTTGTCTGCATTGATCTTGTAGAATTCCCTTACTCTCTGAATCAAGGGTTGTTCGGGGGTCCGCAAGTAGAGCTCGCGGAGTTTGACTCTGAGTGGCCAGATCCCTGATTCGGAATTCACATGGTGGAGTGTCAGCAGGTTCAGGGTGGTCGACTTGCCCTTCGCTGCTTCCGAGACAAGGTAATGAACACCTGGACTGCAAATTACACGGTCAACCCATTGTAGGAAGCTTTCCTTTTCCCCGGAATCGGACTCGTTGGTTTTCACGGTGACCTCCCTCTTCAGCCAGAACTCGGGATTTCCAACTAGGCCCGGGAGATACTGCAGAACCTGCTCTTCCCCCATCACCCTCGCTAGGCCGTTGTGCAAGTCGGCTTCTGTTCGATTCTCGATGTACCTGGCGAGGTCGGTACTAATTTCCCCATCTTCCTTTCTGTGAGTCTCGATGTCTTCCTCGCTCCAACCCAACCATTTCGCATAAGATGCTGTCTTGGAGAAATCATCCCACAACCCATTTTTTCGTAGAAGAGCCAAGTGATACCTCTCCTTTCGAGAAATGGTGCGATATTCTGATTTGTCACCATCGGGAAATCTCAAATCGGGATGCTTTACAATCAATGTATTATAGGCCAAATTCGAAAATCCCTTCCGCCAAGCATCCTTGGTGCCTTCATCATCG
>CAZMBU010000281.1:0-1548 GCA_964564565.1 uncultured Dehalococcoidia bacterium
AAACCCACATTTATATTATTATCTATATTTATCATACTAAGTATAGTTATTGCTGGTGTGAAAATATTAGTATCAAATACAAATAATCTTTACGATGATTCAGGTATCATTTTTATTGATCAGGAAATAATAGACAGAATCACAATCAGTAATAAATCCCATTCTTCACAATTATATAAAGTAAATAATTCATGGCGGATTGGCAAACAACAAGTATTTGAACCAAAACTTGCATTATTTTGGAACGCTGTAAACAATATTCAACAATCAGAATTAGTATCAGTTAATCCAAAAAATTTCAATAGGATAGGATTAAATGACAACGACAGTACTTTAGTGCAATTCTTTTTAGAATCAACTCTGCAAGAAGAATTCATAGTTGGGAAATGGGAACCAGATACAAAAACATGTTTTATTAAAAAAATTAATCTTGATCAGGTTTTTGGATTTACCTGTCCATACCCAGATATCTTTGCAACAAATCCAGATATGTGGAGAAATCCTATAATCTCAAATTTCCCTACAGATGAACTAGCTGCAATAAGATTTTCTTATCCTAGTGAACAATTTGAATTAAATTTAACTGAAAAAGGATGGCAATTAGACAATCAGGATAATTTGAATATTGATTCATATAAAATTGCAACATTTGCAAATACTACACAACTGCTTTTAGCTGATGGATTCTTGAATGATGAAGAATCAAAAAATATAGACTTCAATCAATCTGATGCATTAATTACTTTAGTTCCAAAATCAAAAGCACCATCAACGATAACTCGTATAAGATTAAAACAAATAGATGAAAACAGAGTGGCTGTTAAAAATGGAAATATCCCAATAATTTATTATATTTCTATTTCAAAAGCGCGAGAAATATTATTGGGGAAAAATGATTTTATTTTACAAGAATAATATTAATTAACTTTTTCTAATTTTCTTAAGCCGTTATAAACTGATCCATTATACTTAGGAACCTCCAACCCCAAACTACTTAAAACTGCGACGCAAACTTCACCAAGGTAAATATTATTTTCTTTATCAACTGTAAGTCCATGAGGAGCCATTAATTCCATTTCGCCAAACCCAAATCCTTCACCCCATCTATCTATTAATTTTCCATCTAAAGAATACAAACTAATTCTTGGACCAATATTAGGAACATCTTTATTAACAGGCAATCCGTATCCTAACTCTCCAACATATAACTTATTTTCAAAAATTGTCACAGTACAAGGTCTGTGCATATTAACAATTTGATTAACAAATTTACCATCCTGATCAAAGATTTGTACTCGATGATTTTCTCTGTCAGCAACATAAAGTAATCCTGAATCATCCATAGCTATATTATGCACAATATTGAATTGGCCCGGATCAGTTCCAGGAGCTCCCCAGGAAGTAATAAGTTCACCATCTAAACTATATTTATGAACAGAAGAATTACCATAACCATCACTAATAAATAAAAATCCGCTTTTATAATCAACTGCAATATCAGTACAACGATTAAATGGGATTCCAGAGTGAAGTTCAGATGGCTTGTTA
>CAZMBU010000282.1:0-1548 GCA_964564565.1 uncultured Dehalococcoidia bacterium
ATTTAAATTTTCTATGGGTTTTTCAAATACCTCAATATTTAATGTTTTTCTAACAAAATCTGCATTTTCACTATCTAATTCAACGGCAAAACATTCTCTTACAAACGGCTGAACTGCCTTTATAAAACTGCCAGCCGCACATCCAACTTCGAGCAATTTGGCTTTTTTGGGAATATATGGCTTTACTTTTTTCAATCTTCGATAAGCTTGATCCATGCGTGTATCCAAAATTGTATTTGTATCATGAGTAGACATCCCTATAGACTTCCTTGGCAATTCTCTAAAGCCTTGACGATAAAAATCAGATGTTGAAATATCATCCTCTAAGGGGAATAAGTAAACCAGATTACAATAATTACATTCAAATACAGATTTAGGAAAACCATATCTTACAGATTTTCTTCTAATGGTGAAATCGGAACCGCCACATAAATAGCAATCGGACTGATCTGTTGGGTCTTTTTCTATTTTCACAGCCATCTTTTTGATTACCTCACATCTTTATTTCATTTATTGGTACTATTCTACGTTCTTTATTACTTAGTTGAACTGCATCTAATACTTTTTGAACTTCTAACCCATCTTCAAACGTTGATCCTTTAAACTGTTCATTATTTTTAATAACATCTCTAATATGCATTGCGTATCGCACCATAGAACGTCGCCAGCGATTAACCCCAATTTTTGGTTCATGAAGAAGTGAATCAACTTCAGTCAAATCTACAGTTTGACTATCTAATGAACGTAGCAGCAATTTATCATTTTTAGTTAATTCAAGTGTTTTTTTACTACCAATAATCTTCAACTGAAAACATATATCATCATTCACAACACTCGATGTTAAGATATGGCCAACTTCGCCAGATTCAAATTCAATATTTATTGATGCATATTCATCGGAAGTAACCTCTTTAGAGTTCCCGCTACTACTGAATCTAGTTTTATTAAAGGTATGAAGATTAGCATTAACATTGATAATTTTACCAAACCACCATTGCAAGAGATCAATAAAGTGAGATCCTAATGCATTTACTTGACCCCCACCCTTTGCTAAATTCATCCACCAACTCCATTGGCGATTACTATCAAAACAAGTAGATGATAAGTAATTAATTTGAACATGGCGAACTACACCAAGCATATTATTTTTTATTATTTCATTTATTTTCTGAAAATTTTTATGAAAACGTAATTGATGATTCAGGGCCATTAATAATTTTTTATCTTTAGAAGCTTTAACGATTTGATTACACTGCATAACGTTTAAAGCAAAAGGTTTTTCACATAGTATATTTTTATTATTATCCATCAATTCTAATACTTTTTCATAGTGTGTAAATGGTGGCGTTGCTATACATACCAAGTCTATTTCATCATCAAGCAGCAAATCACTGAATTTGATTACACTGATATCTTGCAAATCATTACCCTTATTGTCTCTACTTACAAGGTACTTAACTCGAATACCACTAGCATAATCCAAACAAGGCAATAAAACCCTTTTGCCAAAACCAGTTCCTATAATTGCTACATTCAAATTATCCATTT
>CAZMBU010000283.1:0-1545 GCA_964564565.1 uncultured Dehalococcoidia bacterium
GCGCCAGCAAAACTATCCCCAGCCCCTGTAGGATCTACAAAATCATCTACTCTAAATGCAGGAAGATGTTTTGTTAAATTCTTCGAATATAAGGAGGCACCATGTTCTCCTTTTTTTATTATTACAAATTCGGGTCCTTTTGAAAGCAATTTTTTTCCAGCCTCATCTAAATCAGGGCACTTTGAGTATTGTTTTGCTTCCGCGTCGTTTATAAATAAAATATTAATCTGAGAAACTACATCATTCAATTTTTCTTTTGCAATATCTATCCACAAATTCATGGTGTCCATAGCAACTATTTTTGTGTTAACCTGTTTCAAAACTTTAAGCTGGATAGAGGGATCATTGTTACAAAGTAGTAAAATTTCAGGTTTTCTGTGTTTCGGTTTAATTTCCCAATTATAGTGTTCATTTATTCTAAAGTCAGTTTCATGCGTTATAGCTTGAGACATGTCTCCCATGTATTCACCAGACCAATGAAAGGTTGGATAATCCAGTTGTTTGACTGAGCCGGTATCAATTCCATGTTCCTTAATTTTATTAAGAATAAGTTCTGGAAAATCATTTCCTATTGCAGCTACTAATGCCGTATCTGTAAAAATGCTTGATGAAATACTCGAATATATTCCTGCCCCTCCTACAATTCCTTTTTCACTTCTTTTAGGAGTTTTAAGGTTGTCTAAAGCCAAAACCCCTGCTACCAATAACTGTGATGTCACTTCTTACCTCAAGAGGGCTGTCTTTAAATCCCAACCACTGTGCGCAGAGTATGGCGACCTCCCGCAAGATAGCTCTGCTTTTTGGTGCAGAAAATATTAACGCGATAATTGGTTGGATTGCATTATTACTCGTTGCAAGAAAAATGGGCGCTGAAGCCCTAGGGGAATTTAGCTACGCCATGAGTTTAGTTGGTGGTTTTACATTTTTAGCTTTTTTTGGTTTTAGGATGGCTCATGTTAAAAGAGTTAGTGAAGGTCTTGACTTGGGCAAGTGCGTTGGTACCTTTCTTTCAATAAGGTTATTTTTGGTCTCAGTTATGCTTGTTGTTTTTGCTTTTTTCTATTGGCTTTGGACTGCGCCAGAGATAATGTATGGCATTCCTTTCGGAAAGGAATTTTATGACATAAAAACAGATAATTTACTTCTTTTAGTTCTTCTTTACTACATTGTTTTTCTATTAATTGGGGTAGTTAGAGCTACATTTAGTGGCCTTGAACAAAGTGCAAAGGTAGCTATACCAAATGTAGTTGGAACTACGGTTCGTTCATTTCTTTTCATATATACTGCATTTCAAGTATCCTCAGGAGACATAAATCCTACCAAGGGCGTTTTTTGGTTAGCTATTTCACAATTGATTGGTATTGTAATAACTTCTCTAATGTCTTTATGGTATTTTAGAGATTATCCTATTTCTAAACCAGATAAAGAGACTTTTAATTCTTACAAAGTATTTGCATTTCCAGTGGCGGCAGCATCTATTTTTGGTGTTCTAAGGCAACATATCGATAAAATATTAGTTGGTATTTTCTGGACAGCAACAGATGT
>CAZMBU010000284.1:0-1540 GCA_964564565.1 uncultured Dehalococcoidia bacterium
AGTAATTATAGCTTCACAGGGATATAGTGTCCTTTATTTGTTTTTAATTGCAGATATGGTTTGTTGCGCTATTTTATTCCCAGTATTTTTTGGTTTGTATAGTTCTAAATTTAATGGGAATGATGCAGTAATTTCAATGATCACAGGATTAATATTAGGCACATTACTTTTTCCAAAACCTGATTGGTCACCTTTAGTTTCTTCAATTCCATACTCGGGAGATTTGTTTGCTTCTTTTTATATATCATTTATATCTTCAGCCTTAATTTCATTTATATTATTTGTGAAAAATAATATATCTTCTAAGCCAGGTTTTGTTTTTTCGTCATTAAATAAAAATATATCTACATTAGATTAATTATTAATTCCATTTTATTGATTGAAAAGAAATTGATTTATTATTAATCTGTTTTTATAAATTTTAAGTGAAATAACATGGAAAGACCGATAAAGAAAGATCCTGGTACTCATTATACAAAATTAGATACGCCAAGTTTGATACTGGATTTAGATGCTGCTAACACCAATTTAACTTTGATTAGTACTAAATTAAATTCTTTGAAATTAAAAGTCAGATGGAATGTAAACTCACACCTTACTAAAGATATTCTTTCTTTACAAATGAAAGCTGTTCCTAATACTAAGGGAATCTCAGTAACAAATATTTCTCAGGCTTCAATTTTCTCTTCTTTAAGCGATGATATTATTGTAAATAATGTTGTTCTGTCTGAATCAAAATTATCTTCAATAACGGATCTTAATGCATCCCCTGTATACAGCTCTATAATGCAGTTAAATAAAATTAAAAGTATTTATTCTGATGGTTTATATATAAAAATTAGAATTGATTCAGATTGCAAATTCGAATCTGATATTATCAATTATTTATTGAATGAAAATTATTCAATAAAAGGAATTATTTTTGAATTTTACAAATATGAAAAATCAAAAAGCCATGTAGTACAACAATTTTTAAATAATTATCCATCAACATTGAATATAACAGATAATTTTATAGCTTCAGGTGATATTGCTATTGATGATTATGAAAAATTGGACCCTAACTTTACTGAAATTATAATTGATAAATTACCCTTGACAGATATTGATTGTATTGAATCTAATCCTCAGGTAAACGAATCTGTAAAAGTTTTAACTACTGTTTTAAGTAAACCTGATTCAGAGCGGATAATTTTAGACACAGGGCAAAAAGCAGTAAATATTGATTATGGATTTCCAAAAGTGAAAAATATTAAATCTGCCAAAATAGGCTACTTAAGTGCTGAATATACAAAAATAGAATTAAATAATAAAGACCACTCTGCATTAAATATAGGAGATAAAATTGAACTTATTCCAAGTGACATATCTTCCATTATGAACCAATTTAATTTTTTATCAGTAGTTAGAAATGACAAATTAATTTCAACTTATGAAATTACAGCAAGAGGAGCTTATAAATGATGATTAATAAAATAGGTACACATTTAAAAGATATAGAAACTCCGGAACTAATTATTGATTTGGATATTTTAGATGC
>CAZMBU010000285.1:0-1538 GCA_964564565.1 uncultured Dehalococcoidia bacterium
AATTCTTTCTTTTTAAATTTTATTTGAGAGTTACTAGTGACAAATATAAAAGAGCCAGCGAAAAATTTTAAAAGCCAAAAAAAACTATTGGAAGTTAAGGTCAATAGAAGAGAAGACATTACTGACAACTTGTTGAAAGTTTGGATTGAAAAACCTGAGGAATATACATTTAAACCGGGCCAATACTGCACTATTGGAATAAATGGAATTGAAAGAGCATATTCTATAGTTTCAGCCCCTTATGAACGTGACCTTGAATTATTTGTGGAGTTAGTGCCTGAAAATGAAGGTGGTGTTTTAACTCCCTTAATATGGGATTTAAGTACAGGGGATTCGGTTACAATAAGGCCAAGGGCTAAGGGTATCTTTGTTTTCAACAATGAATGGCGGAAACATCTGTTAGTTGCAACTGTCACAGGTGTGGTTCCGTATGTAAGTTTTATTAGGGATTACATAAAAAAAATTGAAAAACAGGAATTGCAATCTAACCAGCATGAAATGCATGTGTTAATGGGAGCAAGCTATCTTGATGAATTCACATATGATTCAGAACTAGAGGAGGCTGCTTCTAAATATCCTGATTTAGTGACATTTGTTCCTACTGTAAGTAGGCCCGATGAGCAAAAGAATGCGTTATGGACCGGGGCAAAAGGTCGAGTTAATGCCATTGTCGAAGACTACATAAATGATAAGGAACTTTCATCTGAAGACACTCTAATATATGCATGTGGCCATCCAGGAATGATCGAAGATGTTAAGAGTAAGATGGTTCCACTTGGCTTCACAGTGGATGAAGAGAGATTTTGGAAAGAAGATTAAATAAGTGTCTGTATAAACAGCCTATTTAAATTGCAAATAAATTTATCATTTCCTATAAATTTTTTGTCTCTTGATATCTCCACCGTTACAATGACTGAATGACAACTCCTGCGCGCCTTCAATATCTTAAGATAAAAGAACAATATTCTGAAGAAATTTTGTTCTTTAGAATGGGTGATTTCTATGAAACATTTGACGATGATGCCGAGATTGTTTCCAGGGTGTTGGAAATAGCTTTAACTTCCAGAGAATTTGGTAAGTCTAATCGAATTCCGATGGCAGGAATACCTTACCATGCCCTTAATAACTATCTCGGAAGATTAATAAATAAAGGGTACAAAGTAGCACTGTGTGAACAGGTTTCTGATGTGGGCGAATCTAAAGGCCCTGTTGAAAGAAAAGTAGTTCGAGTTGTCACGGCTGGAACAGTTATTGAAGACAGCATGCTCGATCCGAAAACTAACAACTATTTAGCGGCAATTGTTGTATCGGGAAATCAAGCCGGCTTATCTTATGCAGATATTACTACAGGCCAGTTTTATACTTCACAAATTCCGATTGATAAACTAGAGGCTCAGTTGTCAATATTGGCCCCTGGAGAGACACTGGTTAATGATGCTTGCACACTAAATTTAAGTAACACATACATAAGTAATCTGCCAAAAGTATCTGAAAGCATTGAAGTTTCAACTGAAGCTTTACAAAGTCATTTTAAAGTT
>CAZMBU010000286.1:0-1531 GCA_964564565.1 uncultured Dehalococcoidia bacterium
ATAAATTGCACTAACTCTTTGTATATTTGCAGCTTCTATTTTAATATCATAGCCGGAATATGATTTAACTAAGACTTTTTCTGTACGAATTTCTTTATATCTAAGTCTAATTACCGGAGCTCCTCTATCTTTTTTTGATCTTGAATATTCAAGTAAAATACAAGGTTTGCCATCTATATCTAAAGCCATACCTTTTTTTAATTCGTTATAAGCTAATGACATAGCATTTCTCCTTTTAGTTTATAAAATAGCCAACAGCTATTTTATATCCGCTTGATCCAAATCCAACTACCATTTTTGAACAAACATCTGAGATAACAGAATGGTTCCTAAATTTTTCTCTTATAAAAATATTTGAAAGATGAACTTCTACCGCTGGAATAGAAATTGATGAAATAGCATCTCGTATAGAAATACTGTAATGACTTAAAGCTCCAGGGTTAATAATTAATCCCTGATAAAGATCATTGCTTTTTTGAATCATATCAACAATTTCACCTTCATGATTAGATTGGAATGCTTCAATATTAATATGATGTTTTTTTGAATATAAAAAAACATCATCCAAAATATCTTGTAAAGTTTCTTTACCATATATTTTGGGCTCTCTTTGTCCTAGCAAATTTAAATTTGGGCCATTAATAATCAATAAATTCATTTTAAGCTAACCCTTGGATGAGAATTAAAATAAGATCTTTTCATATCATTATTTGCAACTTGAGTATAAATTTGAGTAGTAGATACTTTAGAATGCCCTAACAATGTTTGAACAGTTCTTAAATCTGCCCCATTAGATAGCATATGAGTTGCAAAAGTATGTCTTAATAAATGAGGGTGTAATGAAATTCCTATCCCTGATTTATAACCATATTTTTTTACTAAATTCTGGATTGATCTGACAGATAATCTAGTGCCAAATCTATTTAAAAACAAAGCATTGTTTTGAGAATTTTTAAATTTTTTTGAACATAATTTAACATATTGATCTATCCAATCCCTTGCTGCATCACTCATAAACACTACTCTTGGTTTAGAACCTTTACCTAACAATTTTATTTTATTTTTATCAATAATATCATCAATATTTAATGATGAAATCTCTGATACTCTCATCCCAGTAGTATACAACGTTTCAATTAAAGCTCGATCTCTAACACCTGATATATTAGTAACGTCAATACTCGATAATAACCTTTGTGTTTGTTCTGATGAAATGATGGATGGTAATTTTTTTTCCATTTTAGATTTAGAAATCATAGAAATTGTAAGTTCATCAAAATCAGAATTTGAAGAAACATAATTAAAAAAACTTCTTAGTACACTTAATTTTCTGTTGATACTTGATCTTTCATAACTCTGTGTATTCAGATAATGTACATATTCTCTAATTAAAGATTTATCTATATTTTCCAATAAAATATTTTTATCTAAATTAATAAAATCTTTAAAATTATTTAAATCATTTTTATAATTACGAACAGTAAATTTTGATAAATTTCGATAATTTATCAAATAAGCTGTAAAATCTTCA
>CAZMBU010000287.1:0-1526 GCA_964564565.1 uncultured Dehalococcoidia bacterium
ACCTTCATATATATTTAAAGCCATAAGTACATTTAATCCTTGAGTATTTGGAGGACATTGCCATACTGTATAATCTCTGTATTCTGTAGAAATAGGTTCGACCCAATCAGCTTGATGATTACTTATATCATCTGTGGTTATCCATCCTCCTAGTTTTTGAACATGTTTAGAGATTTTATTAGCAGTATCTCCTTTATAAAATCCATCAACACCATAATCCATTATTAATTTTAATGATTTTGCTAAAGAAGGTAATTTTTTTATTGAAGCAAACTTTGGAGGACCAGGATTTAAGAATTCAGGATAACCTGGTTCTTCTTGAATTTTATTTATAGAACCAGCCCACCCTTCAGCAATCACTTCACTTACAGGAAAACCATTTAATGCATAATCATATGCAGGTTCAATAATAGATTTTAAATCTAAATTTCCAAATTTGTTAACTATAGTATCCCATCCCATTACTGCTCCTGGAATTGAAATAGAAAATGGCGATGTCGCAGGAATATGATTCAAACCCATTTCGATTAATTGTTCAGGATTTGCTAATTCCGGGGATCTACCGCTTGAATTAAGAGCATATACTTTTTGTTCATCTGCTTTGTAATAAAGCGCGAAAACATCTCCTCCTATTCCGGTTGACATAGGTTCAACAACATTTAATACGGCTGCAGCTGCTACAGCTGCATCAACTGCACTTCCTCCTTTTGCTAAAATATCTGCTCCTGCTTTAGCAGCCAAAGATTGACTTGTTGATACCACTCCTTTGGTAGATAAAATGTTTGATCTTCTTGAATTAAACTTCATAAATATATTTCCTTTTCTATTATCTGAATTTATATCATCTGATATCCTTGAATTATTAATTTTTATACTTAATTCTTCAAAAATATTAACAATTGCATTAACAATCCCCTTTTCAGGCAGTGTTGGTAAATCCTCATTAATGAGAATTGGTTCTTTACCAATATACTCATCCGTAAAAGGAATATGAATAAATAAATATTGTGTATTTAACTTTTCATTATTAATTTTATATTGATTCCAGTAAAAATTTGCATTACACATAAATTTTCCGGCATTATCAGATATTGCTGAAGAAACATGTTTGTTAGATAGAATTTCAAGTTCCTTTAAATTTAATGTATTTAATAATTTATTACCATTTGGGATAATCGGATCACCATTTATAATAATCCCATCGTTATCTGGTGCAATCGAGTTGTATTCATTTTGTGCTACTGATTCTAAATTTAATGATGTTCTAGATGCTCCAAGCCCTAAACTGAGTATTATATCTGGATTACTTTTATATAAATCATAAACCTCTTCTTTAATAGTTGAATACTTACACTGCATTACTTTTGTAGATAAATTTATAATATTTGAATTTTTCAATATCTTTTCTACTTTTTCAGATACAGACATGGTTGGGTTATATTTATATTTATAAAACTGTTCAAAACTAGTTAGTAATACATTGATTTTGTCTGACATTGTTTTTTCCTTTATAAATCTAATATTTT
>CAZMBU010000288.1:0-1520 GCA_964564565.1 uncultured Dehalococcoidia bacterium
CCTTTAAAATCTTTTTCAATAAATCCTGATATTCTTTCAGCCAAAGGCACTCCTCTAGTATGCATTCCTATCAAAATTAATTTGTCTGGGCCAGAATTTTTCTCTAATATTTCATGAGAAATTCTTTTTAGCATCCTAGAAAAAGCATTGGAATCTATTATCAATTTAGTCATAGTTAAAAGACAAATCCAATAATAGCTGAAGGGAAATTTCGCAAGTGAAATTTCATCATATTATATCTCCTTATTGATATCTCTGTATCAACTTAAAGGTTAATAAACTAGGAATAGTATATATTGATTTATTAATAATTACAAATCATATAAAATATATAAAAATTACAATTAAATATTAATGATTATTGGTGTTCCAAAAGAAATTAAAAATAATGAAAATAGAGTAGCTATTATTCCTGAAAAAGCATCTATTTTATCTGAGCAAAATCATCATATATTAATTGAATCAAATGCAGGTATAGGTGCGGGATATACTAATAAAGAATATTTAAATGCTGGCTGTAAAATAACTTCAAATGCAGAAGAAATATATAAAAATGCAGAATTAATAACTAAAGTAAAAGAACCTCTAAAATCAGAATATAAATTTTTAAATAAAAAACCCATACTATTCACTTTTCTGCACTTAGCTGCCAACAAAAACCTTTCAATGAATTTACTAAAATCAAAGATGACTTCTATTGCTTATGAAGCTGTTTCAAAAGATGGGAAAACTTTTCCATTATTAAAACCCATGTCAGAAATTGCAGGTAAACTTGCTCCTCAAATAGCTGCAAATTTCTTACAAAAACAACATGGTGGACCAGGCTTATTAATAGGAGGAACTAGTAATATAAAACCATTAAACATCTCTATAATTGGTGCTGGAATAGTAGGATATAATGCTGCAATCATCTCTAATGGTATGGGCGCAAATGTAACTGTGTTTGATATAGACAAAGAAAAACTATTAAATATAGTAAATTGTAATAAAAAAATTAAAACTCAATTTTCCTCACAAGAAAACTTGGAAAAACATCTTCCGTCATCACAAATTATAATCAATGGAGTATATATTCCAGGTTCACAAACACCAAAAGTTATTAATAAAAGTATACAAAAGTTAATTAAAAAAAATACATTAATTATAGATGTCGCAATTGACCAAGGTGGTGGAGTAGAAAATTTAAATCCAACTTCACATGATAAACCTATTATAAAATTAAACGATTTCTATGGTTATGCTGTACCTAACATGCCAGGAATTGTACCTAAAACAGCAAGCCAATCCCTCAATGAAGCTACTCATAAATATATCGAACTAATAGCAAATCATGAAATTGAATCATGTTTGATTAATAATAAAGAAATATATAACGCTGTAAATACTTACAAAGGGAAATTAACATCAAAGCCTATATCTGAATCATTAAATTTGAATTACAATTCCTTAGACAAAATAATTTCATGAAAATAATATGAATATCACTAAAGAAGCAATAGAAATATTAGAAGGGAAAAATT